>NZ_JAMYOC010000003.1:0-284822 GCF_040319475.1 Mesorhizobium sp. M0904
TCCGGCGCATCTGCTCCGGCGTCAACATCAGCAAATCACTCAAGGCGGCACCTCCTGCCACCTTGAATCACCCAACAGAGATCAACTCAACAAATTAATGGGTCCTGACCCTAGCCGAAACGGTTCGACGTGGAGCACGCAACTCACGCCGGTCGTCCGCCAGGAACCAAAATTGCTGATGCCCAAGTATGAGGCCCGGACAACCAGGTTCGCTACCATTCAAAGCAACGACTTTAATATCGGTTTACCTGAATCTGCTAGCAGCAATGACGCCGGTTTTTCGTCGGTCAAGCAAAGGGTTCACCTTGCCGCAGCAATTCAGCATTCCGTTCGGTCACCCGGGCGATCGCAACTGGCCGAGGTTCCACGGCTTCATGGGCGTCGAATTGGAACGCGCGCCCGATGTTCTCGTGCCTCGTGTCGCCTTGGCCCGGAAGCTCGGTGGGTGGAACTTTGGTGGCGGGAGCCGGGCTTGAGCGTCATTCGCGCCTTGCAAGGCGCCGATCTCCCAGCAGTCGCGAACATGTTTCAACGCGTGCTGCTGAAGGAAAGGACCGAAGCGCCGGCCTCTCTCGTGGAATACATGAAACGGTTTTATCTGGATGCGCCCGGTTGCGGAGATAGCCTCCGGTCGCTTGTCCACGTCAACGACGCCGGTCGTGTCTCCGGGTTTGTCGGTGTTCATGTGTTGCCGATGACGTTCAACGGCCGTCAAGTACGCGCCGCCATCTGTAGCTCGCTCATGGTCGAGGACCATGAGCACGACCCGCTGGCCGGCGCCCGCTTGCTGAAAGCTTACCTGGATGGTCCGCAGGACATCTCCTTCAGCGAGACGGCCAACGATATCTCGGTGAAATTGTGGACCCGGCTGCGCGGCGTGGTCCTGCCGCAATACAGCCTCGACTGGGTGCGTGTGATGCGGCCAGCGACCTTCATGCTCAGCCTTTCCGCCAATCGCATGGAGCTTGCCCGAGTGCTCAATCCGTTGGCGCGTGCCGTCGACCGATTCTATTGCAGGAGGATGACGTCCAGCGAACGACGCTGGTCGGGTGTGGCGGCGGACGGGGCAGGTCACGGGGGATTTCGCATGTCCGAAATCGACAGCCACACATTTGCCAAGCTAATCGAGCCGTTTATCGCGCGTTTCGCGCTACGCCCGGAATGGACGGAAGACCAACTCAACCACATCCTGACCGATGCCGCACAAAAGCCGGATCTAGGCGAGCTTGTCTACGTTTGCGTGACGTCGCCAGTCGGCACCAATGTCGGCGCTTTCGCCTATTACGCACGGAAGTATGAAATTGGCCGCGTGCTGCAGATCCTCGCCCTGCCCGGCCAGGCGGGCTCCGTGATAGACTGCCTGATCGATCATGCCGCCGCGCGCGGCGTCAGCGGCCTGCGCGGACGTGTTCAACCTGCACTTCTAGAGGCGATGCTTGGACGACGGATCGCTTTCCTGACCGTTGCTTCAACGGTGGTGCATTCACGTGATCCAGAGCTGTTGGACGCCATGAAGAACTCGCAAGTTTTCCTGAACGGGCTTGCGGGCGAGCAATGGAGCCGGCTGATCGGCACCCGTTTCAGCTAGAGCGGGATGCATGCAAATCGAACCGTGCACACCGCTCTACCTGTTTGTCAGGTGCCGATTTCCTCGACGACATCAACGAGTTGCGGACGCTGGTGCAGATAACGCGTCGCCCTGCGTTTGGCGATGATATCGGCCCAGACGCTTTCCACTTGTGTGGCGGCCAACCCCGCCGCCTGCCCCACTACCTCAGCCGCCACGCCGTTGTTGAGACCGTAAAGGCACAGATCCATGCGGTCATAAGGAAGCGAGAAGTAAAACTCCTCCTGGGTCTGCGCCAGCGAGTAGGTATCGGTGGTCGGAGGCCGGTTAAGGATTTCCTCCGGAACACCGAGATGGGCCGCAAGCGCATAGACCTGCGTTTTATAGAGATGGGCGATCGGCTTGACGTCCGCGGCGCCGTCACCGTTCTTCACGAAGAAACCCTGATCGTATTCCAGCCGGTTCGGTGTTCCAAGAACGGCGAAATTCAGGCGGTCGGCGTGATAGTATTCAATCTGCTTGCGGGTGCGTTGTTTCATATTGGTAGCGGCGACGACGCCGAGATACACAGGCAGCGGCATTCTCAGTTTCGTCTGCTTGCCGTCCGGATCCTGCACCACCAGGGATGAGATGTTGTAACCCCCGCCCTCGAGCGCGTTCGCGATGACGATCTTCGAGGCCCAGCCTTCGCCGTATTCCGGGACCACTTCGCGGATGAAGGCGTCGCGACGCTTGTAGCAGCCCATTGCGCGCAGGATCGGCCCGATATCCTCCGTCACAGCCTCGACACCGAAAGTTTCGGCGACGAGGCGGCCGAGCCGCAGGCTTTCAGGATCGGAATCGCTTTCCGGCATGAACAGGCAAAGCACATTCTTGGGCCCGACGGCTCGTGCCGCCAACGCGACCGACACGCTCGAATCGATCCCGCCCGAAAGACCGAGCACAAGGCCCCGCTTGCGAAGCCCGCGCAACTGCTGGCGCAAGGCCGTTACGATACGGTCCGTTTCGGTGATCAGGTCGATTGCCAGAGCCTGCGCCAGAAAGGTCCGCGCATCCTCGGTCGGGCGAACATTCATTGCGCGGCCTCCATGGTTTCTGCCGCAAGCCGACGGCTGACCTTGCCGGTATCGGTCTTCGGCAGTTCCCGGCGGAACTCGATGACCTTGGGGACCATGAAGTCCTCAAGGTGGCGTGCACAGTGACGGATTATATCCTTTTCGCTAAGCGCCGGGTCGGACCGTACGATAACTGCGCCGATCGCATGCCCGAGCACGGGATCCGGGACACCGACAACCACCGCTTCCGCGATGCCCGGATGAGCGTGAAGCACGGCTTCCACTTCCTTGGGCGCCACCTTCTCCCCCCGCGACTTTATGATGTCGTCCTTGCGGCCGACGAAATAAAGAAAGCCTTCCTCATCGGCCCTGAACAGATCGCCGGTGTAGAGAACCTTCTCCCAAGGGTTCGGACCCGGGCGCAGGGCTCGTGCCGTCGCAGCTTCGTTTCGCCAATAACCCTGCATGACGTGCGGCCCGCGAACGATCAGCTCGCCTGCTACGCCCGGCGGCACCCGTTGCCCGTGGTCGTCGACGACAAAGGCTTCGGTGTTCGGAATGGCTATTCCGACCGAGCCCGGCCGGCGGTCGACCTCCTCGGGCGGCAGATAGGTGCAGCGCTTGCATTCCGTCAGGCCATACATCGAATAGAGCCTGACACCGGGGAAAAGGAAGCGAAGGCGTTCTATGTGAGAGGGCGGCAAGGCAGCCGCCGTGTTGGAAATATAGCGAAGGCTGGGCAGGAAGCCCGGCGCCAGGTCACGCATCTGCAGGATCATCGCTGCCATCGTGGGCACGAGCGGAAGCCCGGTCACTCGTTCCTGGCGGATGCGTTCAAAGACCGCCTGGGGAAAAGCGAAGGACTTCTCGAGCACGAGCGTGGCGCCGAGCCTGACGGCCATCAGCAACTGATAGAGGCCGTAGTCGAAGGCGAGCGGCAGAACATTCAAGATGATGTCGTCGGGCGAGTTGCGCAGATAGGTGGTGATGGAGTCGGCCGCCGCGTCGCAATTGCGGTGCGTCATCATCACACCCTTGGGCCGGCCGGTCGAGCCCGAGGTGTAGATCAACATCGCAAGATCGACGTCAATGCCGCGATGGTCAATCTCCCCGGCTTGAAACGTCAAGCAATCCGCCAGGGATGTGGCTCCTGCCGGGCATTGGTTATCGGCAGCAACGGTGGAAGCCACGAAGATACCGGTCTTGCCGGAGTATTCGGACGCCTCGGTGACCACGGGCATCAGTCTTGCTTGCGTGAGAATCCCGGCCGCATCGCAATCGGTGATGATGTAGGCCAGCTTTTCGGCCTTGGTGGATGCGTTGATCGGACTGAAAGTCGCGCCTGCTTTAAGAACCGCGAAAATCGAAACCGCAGCCTCCCAGCAATTGTCCATGAAGATCAGCACCCGGTCGTCGCGCCTGACGCCATTCATGAAAAGGGCGGCGGCCAGGCGGCTCGAGAGATCGTCCAGCTCTTCGTAGCACAGCCTTTTGTGCTCGGTGATCAATGCCGTTTTGGCTGGATGGGCAGCGGCTTTCGCCGTCAGAAAATGTTCGATCCGCACGGACGCTCCTCGCCGATGGCGCCTACGCTGCCAGCGCTTCTGCTTTTGCCTTGATGAAGGCTGAGATGCGGTCAATCGAATCCAGATTGGCCGGTACGATGTCGGCATCGACCATCGCTATGCCGAAATCATCCTCTATGAATGCCACGAGCTCCAACACGGCCGTCGAATCGATGATGCCGTTCTCGATCAGTGATGCGGAGTCCGCAAGCTCGTAGGACGTGTCGCCGAACAAGAAGTTGTCGACGATAAAGGTTTTGACCTTGTCTTTGATTGCTACCATGATTTTTCATTCCCTCGATTTCTCAGGCCGCTCGTGCTGCACCGACCTTTTCGCCGGTGAAAATCTTCTGCCACAGCTGCGTCGACAAAATGCCGACGAAAGCCGCATTGTCGCGGAATCCGGACGCGGGCTGCAAGCGGCATTTCTCGTGCAGGTTCGCCACCGCCTTGGCGTTGAATAGTCCTCCGGCGGCGATGCTCGCCTCGCTCAGCGAGTCGCGTACGTAGTCCAGTTCTCCGGGTCCAACGAAGGAGCGGGCTTCCGGCGCCCGGTAAGGCTGTTTGGTGCGCTCGCTGATGGCCGTCGGAAGCAGGTGCTTGGCAACTTTGCGCAGTATGTGTTTTTCCACCAGTCCCTTGAGCTTCATCTCCTGCGGGAGTCTTGCCGCAAACTCCACCAAGCGATGGTCAAGGAAGGGGAAACGCCCTTCGATACCGTGCGCCATGGCCATGCGATCGCCCTGGCTGGAGAGGATGTAGCCCGGCAGGAGAAAGCGGGTTTCGAGATATTGCGCTTGATGCAGCGGATGCCACCGGGAAAACGCCTCAGGCAACCGGCCGGCCAGTTCCTCGGCTGCGTCGTAGCCCTTCAATGTCGCACGCAGGTCACCGGAGAAAAACATCTTGGCCGCTGATGTGGTCTTGAAACGCGGCCGATGCGAGAACAGCGGATCGTCCAGGGCTGCGCTGCCGGTGCCGAAGAACGCGGCCAGGTACTCTACGGACTGCTGCTGCAGACCTGGCAGATAGGGATAAAGCTTCCGGAACAGCTGTGGTCTTATGCGCGATGCCGGCTGTCGTCCGCAGAAACGGCGAACCCGCGCTTCCTTGAAGACATCATAGCCGGCAAAGACTTCGTCGGCGCCTTCGCCTGTCAGCACCACTTTCAAACCGGCCTGGCGAACGAGGCCGGACAGTTGATAGAGGGGGGCCGGGGCGGTGCGGATGATCGGCCGCTCGGTAAAGCGGATGACTTCGGGAAACACGCCGGCGATATCACCGGCACGACAGGCTATGGTTCGATGGCGCGTGCCAAGTGCTGACGCCATTTCGGTCTGGAAGGCGCTTTCGTCATGCTCGGCGCTGTCGAACGTTACGGAAAATGTCTGCAGCTTAAGAGGAGTCATACCGGCCGCGAGTGCCGAAACGAGGGATGAATCGAGCCCGCCCGAAAGGTAAGAACCGACCGGCACGTCGGCGCGCATGCGAAGCCTCACCGCGTCAGTCAATAGGGCCTGCAGTTCTTCGGCAGCGTTGTCCTCATTGGTGATCTTCGATGGCGTATCTCGATGAGGATAGTCCAGATGCCAGTATGGTTTGACCGTCACTTGCCCCTCTGTCGCGATCATCACGCTTGCCGGCTCCAGCTCGTGGATATCGCGGAAAGCCGTGCGTGGAGCGATCGGCGCCCACAGCGTAAAGATCTGGTCGAGTGCAATCGGATCGATTTCGGCAGAGATGCCGGGTACCTTCAGCAGGGCTTTTATCTCGGACGCAAAGTAGAGCACGCCGTCCTTGCTGGTGTAGAACAGCGGCCTAACACCCATGCGGTCTCTTGCAAGCACCATCCGCCGCCGCCGGTTATCCCAAATCGCGAAGGCGAAATCACCGTTCAGGAGCGGCAGGCAGTCTTCGCCCATCTCATCATACAGCTGCAGGAGAACCTCGGTGTCGCTCGACGTGCGGAAGCGTCGGCCTTTGGCCAACAGCCCTTCGCGCAATTCCACGTAATTGAAAATCTCGCCGTTGAACGCAATCGTCAAACTGCCGGTTTCGTCGGACATCGGCTGCTGGCCATCACCAATCCCGATCACCGACAGCCGCGCATGCCCAAGTCCAGCCTCGGGCGCTACGAATTTGCCTTGTTCATCCGGTCCGCGATGGGCGATCGCGGACGTCATGCGCGCAAGCAAAGCTTCCGCATCCCGGACTGAACCGAAATAGCCCCCGAATCCGCACATCCACACAGCTCATATTGAACAGCAAGCCACGAAACATAGCGGTCATAAGCGCCTCAAAGGTTAATCGGATACCTTTCAGCGAGCATGTGGTTAACAGGATGTTAGGACAAAATGATGCTTTTGCGGACCGACTTGTGCCCACTGCAGGTGTCCCGCTTGAAGGCATCACGGCGAGTGGTGCAAATCACTGCTTCGAGTACGGCCGGTACCAGTCGACAAACTTCTTCAGCCCGTCCTCTATCGAAACGCTAGGCCTGAAGCCGAAATCCCGCTCCAGCGCGGTCATGTCGGCGTAAGTCTTCTCGACGTCGCTCGCCTGCATCGGCTCGTTGTGGCGGATTGCCTTGACCTCGAGCAGCCTTTCCAGAATGTCGATGAAGTCGCCGAGGCGCACCGGCCGGTTGTTGCCGACATTGTAAAGCCTGTTCGGCGGAACGTCAGCTGACGGCGGCTTGTCGAGCACGGCGACGACCGCCTTGACTACATCGTCTATGTAGGTGAAATCGCGCCACATTTCGCCATTGTTGAAAACCCGGATCGGTTTGCCCTCGAGCATCGCCCGGGTGAACATCCAATAGGCCATGTCGGGGCGGCCCCAGGGACCATAGACCGTGAAAAACCGCAGGCCGGTCTGCGGTATGCCGAACAGATGGGCGTAGGTGTGGCTCATCAACTCATCGGTTTTCTTGGTGGCGGCGTAGAGCGAAACGGGCTTGTCGACCTGATCGGCTTCGCTGAACGGCACGCTGCGGTTGCCGCCATACACCGAGCTCGACGAGGCATAGACCAGATGCTCGAATGCCGGTTCGGCGCGACAGAATTCGAGCACTTCGAGGTGGCCCATGACATTGGAGCGGACATAGAGCCGCGGATTGTCGAGTGAGTGGCGCACACCGGCCTGCGCGGCGAGATGCACGATCCTGACGATGCCTTGCCCGGCCAGAGCAGCCGCAAGCGCGCCCTGTTCGGCAATATCGAGCTGGTGGAACGAAAAATCCTTGCGGGGCAGAAGGCGGGCAAGCCGCCCCTTTTTGAGCGCCAGGTCGTAATAGTCGTTCATGTTGTCGACGCCGACGACCGCTTCTCCCCGGTCGAGCAGATGATGGCAAACGTGACTGCCAATGAACCCCGCGGCTCCGGTGACAAGTATAGGCAACAAGCTTCTCCACGTGCACAGCCTGACGGGTATCTGGAGCGGCAGATCCAGCCCATTTCGTCGTGCTATAGTCGAAAGCCGAGGTGGAGACCACCACTAAGCTGATGCGTCAGCTTGCCTCGCGCATGGCTTCGGCCGCCTGCAGGTCAACCGACACCAGTTGGCTGACGCCTTGCTCGGCCATGGTTACCCCGAACAGCCGGTCCATGCGCGCCATCGTGATCGGGTTGTGTGTGATGATGACGAAGCGCGTTTCGGTGGTTGCGGCCATTTGGTCCATCAGATTGCAGAAGCGTTCGACATTGTGGTCGTCGAGCGGCGCGTCGACTTCGTCGAGCACGCAGATCGGCGCCGGGTTGGTCAGGAACACGGCGAAGATCAGCGACATCGCCGTCAACGCCTGCTCGCCGCCGGACAGCAACGTCATCGTCTGCGGCTTCTTGCCGGGCGGTCGCGCCAGGATCTCGAGCCCGGCTTCGAGCGGATCGTCGGACTCGATCAGTTGCAGCTCGGCGGTGCCGCCGCCGAACAGATGCGAAAACAGCCGTTGAAAATGGCCGTTGACCACCTCGAAGGCAGCGAGCAGCCGCTCGCGGCCTTCACGGTTCAGGCTGTGGATCGCCTGCCGCAGCTTACGGATCGCCTCGATGATGTCGTCGCGCTCGGAGACGATGGTCTCCAGCCGGTCCGACAGTTCCTTCTGCTCTTCCTCGGCGCGCAAATTGACGGCGCCCAGCCGTTCGCGCTCGACCTTCAGCCGGTCGAGCTGACGCTCGATCTCGGCCATTTCGGGCATCGGGCTGTCGGGTTCGAGGCCGGTGTGGCGGATCACCAGATGCGGCGGCGTGTTCAGCGTTTCCTGGATGCGCGCTTCGACTTCCAGCCGACGCTCGTCGGCGGCGGTCAGCCGCTCTTCGGCGCGAACACGCGTTTCGCGCGCTTCGGCGAGCGATTGGATGGCAGCGGTCGCAGCCTTGTCCAGCTCGGACTGCCGGTTCTCCGCTTCCTGCAAGCGGTCGCCGGCAGCCTTGCGCAGGCTTTCGGCCTCGGCGAGCTGCGACAGCAAGGCGCGCCGCTTGGCGTCGATCTCGTCGGGGGCGTCGGCCAGCCGCTCGCGCTCGGCCTCGGCCTCGGCCTTGCGTTCGCCGAGCGCTGTGATCTGCGTCGACGCGTTTTCGGCGCGCTCCACCCAGTTGCGCCGTTCCGCGCCGATGGCGTCGAGCCGGCGCGCACGTGCCTCGGCTTCCCGCTTCAGGCCCTCGTGAACGGCGCGCGCATCGGCAAGGGCGGCGCGGTCGCGGGCGACGTTGGCGGCCGACTGGTCGAGTTGCGACTGCAGATCGCCGAGATCGGGCGCGTCCTGCAGCAGCATTTCCGCCTCGACGAATGCTGTCGCCGTTTCCTCATGGCTGTCGACAATGCGGGCGCGCGCCTCGTCAAGTGCTGCACGCCGGCTCGACAGTTCGCCGCCGGCCTTTTCGGCCTCGGCCAGCGCATTGCGAGCGGCGTCCAGCCCGTGCTGGGCGTCGCGCCCGGCCTGTCGAGCGGAGCGTTCGGCTTCGCTCGCCTGGGCAAGCACCTGTTCGGCCCGGGCAAGAGCCTGTTCGGCGTCGCGCAGGATGCGGGTGGCATGGACGGCTTCGGCGTCGAGTTCGGCCAGCCGGTTTTTCTGCGCCAGCCGCTGCGCGGCAGCGGTCGGCGCATCGGCGCTGGCGGTAAAGCCGTCCCAGCGCCACAGCGCGCCTTCGCGGCTGACCAATCGCTGCCCGGGAGCAAGCAGCGTCTGCAGCCTTCTTCCGTCGGCGGCTTCGACAATGCCGATCTGGGCCAGCCGGCGGGCCAGCTGCGCCGGCGCGCGCACCACGCTGGCGAGGCTCTTTATGCCTTCGGGCAACGCGGCGTCGCCGGGCTGGATTTCGCTCTGGCCCCAATGCACCGGCGCGCTGCGGTCGAGCGGCACGTCGAGATCTTCGCCAAGTGCGGCACCCAGCGCCGTCTCGTAGCCGCGCTCGACGCTGATCTGCTCCAGTACCGAGGGAAACAAGTCGCCGCTCGCAGCATTGAGGATCTTGGCAAGCGTGCGGGCCTCGGTTTCGATCCGCGCCAGCTCGGCTTTTGCGTCCTGAACTGGTGGGCGGGCAGCACCTTCGCCCGCACGCGCCTCGGCGACCGCCCGTTCGGCTGCAATCGCTGCTGCCTCGGCCCCTTCGAGCAGTGCCAGCGCCTGTTCGACCAGCAGCCGCTTCTCGGCGGGATCGGGCAGGCCGGCGACCCTGGAGACAATCTCCGACAATTCGCGGTCCACATCGGCGAGCTGGCGGGCAAAGCGGTCGCGGCGCTCAGCGGCGTCGCGCAGCGTCCGTTCGATCTGGTTGCGCGAGGCGGCGGCCTCGGCCCGTTCGTCGGTCAGCGCGGCGAGCTTGGCCTCGCTCGAGGCAAGCGTCGATGCCGCCTGCTCGACAGCCGCGCGGGTGCTGGCCTCGCGCTCGGCGGCGCCGGCGTTTTCGACGTTGAGCACGGCTTCTTCGGCGGCGAGACGTTCGAGGATATCGGCATTGTCGCGGACCATGCGCTCCTCGCGGGCAAGGTCGCCATCAAGCTGTTGCAGTCGGCGGTCGAGCTCTGCCTGGCGGGCGCGGATGCGGCCTGCCTCTTCCTCGATCTGCGCCTTGGCGATCGACAGACGCTGGAAGGCTGCGGCGGCAGCGGCTTCGGCATCGCGCAGGTCCGGCAGCCGGTGGGCGTTGATGCCTTGTTCCCTGGCGGCAGCCATCTGGGCGGCGGCACGGTCGCCGACCAGCGCGGTGGCAATCGCCAGCGCCGAACGCGCTTCGCCTTCCTGCGTCTTGGCCAGCGTCCAGCGAAGATGCAGCAGCGTCGCTTCGGCCTTGCGGATGTCGGCCGACAGGTTCTTGAAGCGCGAGGCTTGGCGGGCCTGGCGTTTCAGGCTTTCGATCTGGCTTTCCAGCTCGCCGACGACGTCGTCCAGCCTTTCGAGGTTCTGTTCCGCCGCCTTCAGCCGCAGCTCGGCTTCGTGGCGCCGTGTGTGCAGGCCGGAAATTCCGGCTGCCTCTTCCAGCAGCGCGCGCCGCGCTTGCGGCTTTGCCTGGATCAGCTCGCCGATGCGGCCCTGCCCGACCATCGACGGCGAACGCGCGCCGGTCGACTGGTCGGCGAAGAGCAGCTGCACATCCTTGGCGCGGGCTTCCTTGCCGTTGATGCGGTAGAGCGAACCCGCCTCGCGTTCGATGCGGCGCGAAACCTGCAACTCGTCTGCATCATTGAAGGCCGAGGGCGCGCTACGGTCGCTGTTGTCGAGAAAAAGCGTGACTTCAGCGGTGTTGCGGGCCGGTCGTGTTCCGGAACCAGAAAAGATGACGTCGTCCATGCCGGACGCACGCATGTTCTTGTAGGAGCTTTCGCCCATAACCCAGCGCAGCGCCTCGACCAGGTTCGACTTGCCGCAGCCATTCGGCCCGACGATGCCGGTCAGGCCGCGTTCGATGACGAACTCGCCGGGTTCTACGAAGGATTTGAAGCCGAGCAGGCGAAGGCGCGAGAACTTCATTCGCGCCGGCCCATAGCCAAGTTTCGCAACACTGTTCCGGGGTTTTGCAAGGAGAACCCGCGGCAAAACAAAGAAGTGCGCACGCCGAAGCGACGCCGCTTCGGCGCTGCCGAAACGTCAGAGCAGAGGGTCGATGATGGCCGACATTTCCGCAATCGACATCGCCCCTTTGTAGGTCTTTCCGTTGATAAAAAAGGTCGGTGTGGAATCGACCTTGAATTCGTCGGCGCCGCGCTTCTGGACGGATCTCACATCGTCTAGAAGTTTCTGGTCCGTCAAGCAGGCCTCGAAGGACTCCTGTGTAAAACCGGCAAGCTTGGCGATTTGCAGCAGTGCGTCCTTGGTATTGTTCACACCAACCCAGTTGGCCTGCTGCCTGAACAGAACGTCGACCATCGGGAAATAGTTGTCCTTAGAGCAGCGCGCCAGCATGAAACCGGCCTCGGCGCTGGGATCGAACGGAAACTCGCGCAGGATGTAACGGGCCTTGCCGGTGTCGATATATTTCGTCTTCAGCTCCGGAAAAGTGGTCTCGGCGAAATGCGCGCAATGCGGGCAGGTCATCGATGCATATTCGACGATAGTGACCTTTGCATCGTCCTTGCCGAGCTGCATATCGGGCAGCGCGCCGGGCTTCAACAAGGCTGCCATATCCACCGTGCCCTGAGCTTCAGGCGCTTTGGCGGCGGCCGGAGCGGCCGGCTTCGCAGGTTCCGCCGGAGCCGCAGGTTTCACATCCTGCGCCTCGGCTTTCTCGCCCGAGTCGCTGCAGGCGGCAAGCAGGGCCGCCGCTGGTATTGCGGCCAGCGAAGTCAAAAGGTGTCTGCGGGACAAGGAACGAATCATACGAATCACCTGGCAATAGTTAGATTTTGCAATGCAAAGGCTACAAAAAGCGAGAGTTGGCGCGAATTAAGGCATTACCGCCCCTATTCCAATCGCCAAATCCGGGCATACCATCACGATAGCGCGAGATCACGGCTTCTTTTGACCAAGAATGGTGGCGCCAAGGCGCTCCAATGAGGCGCGCAGCCCGTCGTCCTCGATCAAACCGACAGTGCCCGACAGCTTCGCCTTCTCCGCCACGGTCAGCGGCCGCAAACTGGGTGTCGGCTTTTCCTTGCCCGCCATTACCGGCTTCTGCACGATCCTGATCCGGCCGATCGCATTGAAACCGAGAAACGCATTGACCCGGTTGATGATCTCGCCGGTCTCGTGCTGCAGATGCAGTGCCGCCACACCCTCGCAGGCAATTACCAGCACGGCCGGCTCGAACGGATCGTCCTCGTGCATGCGGCGCGGCCACTGGATCTTTTCCGGGCGCGAGCGGCCGGCAAGCCGCGGTCCGGCAATCTCTTCCCACGACTGGACCAGCCCGATCGACATGCCGGCCCGCTTGCGCAGCACCGGGTCGAGGATCTCGGTTGCGAGATCGCTCACCGGAACGGGATTGCCGAAGGGCCTTTTCCCTGCCATGTGCGTTCTCCAGCTTCAGCACCAGTGGATTAGGGCCGAACCTCGATCAATGGCACTGCACGACCAGACCCGCAAGGCCGTATCCGGAGACAATGGCGAGATCGCGTTCCGGCTGCTTGGCTGGTACGACGCGCATCACCGCGAGCTGCCGTGGCGCGTTCCGCCGCGTGCGCTGGCGGGCGGCGCCCAGCCCGATCCCTATCTCGTCTGGCTTTCCGAAGTGATGCTGCAGCAAACCACGGTCGAGGCGGTAAAATCCTATTTCCGGGCTTTCGTGCAGAAATGGCCAACTGTCGAGGCACTGGCGGCGGCACCGACCGAAGACGTCATGAAGGCCTGGGCCGGGCTCGGCTATTATTCCCGCGCCCGTAACCTCAAAGCCTGCGCCGATCTCGTCGCGCGGCAAGGCGGCCGCTTTCCGGACAGCGAGTCCGGCTTGAGGGAACTGCCCGGCATCGGCGCCTATACGGCGGCGGCGATCGCGGCGATCGCCTTCGACCGACCAGCCGCGGTCGTCGACGGCAATGTCGAACGGGTCGTCTCACGGCTGTATTCGATCGCCACGCCTCTGGGCGACGCCAAGGGCGAGATACGCGGCCAGGTCGAACGCATGGTTCCCCCGACAAGGCCCGGCGACTTCGCGCAGGCGATGATGGACCTGGGCGCGACGATCTGCACGCCGCGCCGGCCCCGCTGCATGCTCTGCCCCGTCAGGCAGGATTGCAGCGCCACAATCTCGGGCGGTCCCGAGCGCTTTCCGGTCCGCCTGCCCAAGGCCGAGAAACCCTTGCGCCGCGGCGCCGCCTTCGTCGCAGTCAGGGGCGACGGCGCCATCCTTTTGCGAAAGCGCGCGGATAAAGGCCTGCTGGGCGGCATGACCGAAGTGCCGACGACCGGCTGGACCGCGCGGATCGATGGCGCCACCACGGCGGCGGCAGCCCCGTTCCCCGGCGACTGGCGGCAGGCCGGACGCATCGGCCATATCTTTACCCATTTTGCGCTTGAACTCGACGTGTTCAAGGCGGAGACCGACAGCGTCGGCCCGGCCGGGCATTTCTGGTCGCTGGCCCATGAAATTTCCGGGGAGGCGCTGCCGAGCGTCATGAAAAAGGTAGTCGAAGCGGCGATACCGGGCGCGACGAAGAAGCAGCGGCCGCATTGAAAGAGAGAAGAATGTCCGAAATCCGGCACATCGTTTTCGACATCGGCAAAGTGCTGATCCACTATGATCCGAACCTGCCGTTCAGCCGCTTGATCCCCGATCCCGACGAACGGAAATGGTTCTTCGACAATGTCTGCACGCACGACTGGAACATCGAGCAGGATCGCGGCCGCAGTTGGGAAGAGGCCGAAGCGCTGGCGATCGCTCAATATCCCGACCATGCCGAAAACATCCGCAATTTCCGCCGGCACTGGCACGAGATGGTGCCTCATGCCTATGAGGACAGCGTCGCCATCATGATCGGGCTGATCGAGAGCGGCCACGACGTGACGATGCTGACCAATTTCGCGGCCGATACGCTTGCCGAGGCCCGCGAGCGGTTCGATTTCCTCAGTAGGCCGCGCGGCGTGACCGTGTCGGGCGACATCCGCCAGATCAAGCCGGATCGCGCCATCTACGATCACCACGTCGCCGCGTTCGGCCTCGATCCGGCAGCCACGCTGTTCATCGACGACAGCCAGAAGAATGTCGACGGTGCCAAGGCGGCCGGTTGGCAGGCTGTGCTGTTCACCGATGCAAAGACGCTCAGGGCGGACCTTGAGCGCCTTGGGATCAAAGTGTGATTTGAATCGCTTCCAGAGGTTGGGTGAGCCTTCGCATAACCGATCTGTCGCAGCTTGGAGCCTCAGGCCCCTGCCCGCTCCATGCCCAGGCGGGCAATGCGGCGAAGCTCGTCGATTGGGGTCAGGCCGCCGCTGCGCTCATAATGCCAGAAGGTCCATCCGTTGCAGGCGTCCAGCCCCTGCACGTGTGCGCCGATCTTGTGGATCGACCCGGCACTGTCGCCGATCGCCAGCGTGCCATCGGCACGCACTTTTGCCGCCCAGCGCTTCTTGGCGTCGTAGAGCGTGGCGCCGGGCGCCACCAAGCCATTGTCGAGAAGCGTGACGAATGCGACGCGCGGCTCAGCCCGCTTGCCGGTCAGCACCGTCAAATTGGCGCCTTCCAGCGGCCGGACCGCATCGATACGTTCCATGGCGGCATCGATATAGGCCTGCTCACGCTCGATGCCGACGAAGTGGCGGCCAAGCCGCTTGGCCACAGCCCCGGTGGTACCTGAACCGAAGAAGGGGTCGAGCACGATGTCGCCCGGCCTGGTCGATGCCGTCATGACGCGGGCAAGCAACGCTTCCGGCTTCTGCGTCGGATGCAATTTGTCACCATTGTCGTTCTTCAGACGCTCGCCGCCGGTGCAGATCGGAAATAGCCAGTCGGAACGCATCTGAATGTCGTCATTCGACGCCTTCAGCGCCTCGTAGTTGAATGTGTAACCCTTGCCCTTTTGGTCGCGCGATGCCCAGATCATCGTCTCATGCGCGTTCTGGAAACGGCGGCCACGGAAATTGGGCATTGGATTGGTCTTGCGCCAGACGACGTCGTTGAGGATCCAGAAGCCCAGGTCCTGCATCTTGGCGCCGACCCTGAAAATATTGTGGTAGGAGCCGATGACCCAGATCGTGCCGTTGGGCTTCAACACGCGGCGCGCCGCTAGCAGCCAGGCGCGGGTGAAGGCGTCGTAGGCCTCAAAACTGTCGAACTGGTCCCAATGGTCGTCGACGGCATCGACCTTGGATTGGTCGGGCCGGTGCAGATCGCCATCGAGCTGCAGATTGTAAGGCGGATCGGCAAAGATCACGTCGATCGACTTTTCCGGCAGCCGTTCGAGCGCGGCGACGCAGTCGCCTTTCAGGATCGTATCCAGCCACTCGGATTGCTGGGGAGCATCGGAAAGGTCGTCGAGAAGACGCACGGCAGACATTGTGACACCCAAGGCACGCGTTACTGTTTACTGTCCGTTATGGTTACCGATCAGCGTAAATATTCAGTGAAGCAGCACGCCGAATTTGCGAAGCCGGGCCTGTTGGTGTATGCCGCGCCGCCTGAGCCGTTTTGACCAAAGGCCCTCTCGGCATTCCCCTCATCCCGCTTCCCGGATCGCCATGCCCCAGCCAGATCTTGTCATCTTCGATTGCGACGGCGTGCTCGTCGATTCCGAAATCATCGCCGCGCGTATCGATGCCGAGCTTTTGACCTCGGCTGGCTACGAGATATCGGCCGAGGAGATCTCCGAGGTCTATGCCGGGCTGACGTTCAAGGACATCATGATGCGGGTCGAGGAAAAGTCCCGGATCCCGTTCCAGGCCTCCCTGATCGACAAGGAGGAAAAGCTTGTCGATCGTAGGCTGCGCAGCGACGTGCGTGCCATTGACGGAGCGCACGAAGCTGTCGCCGCGGTAGCAGTGCCGCGCTGCGTCTGTTCGAATTCGCGTTCTGAGCGGATCGAATTCATGCTGGAGAAGGTGCAGCTTTTGCCGTTCTTTGCCGGCCGGATCTTTTCCTCGCTGGAAACCCCGACCGGGAAAACCAAGCCGGCGCCGGACGTGTTTCGGTTCGCCGCGGAAAAGCTCAAGGCCGATCCGGCGAACACCTTTGTCATCGAGGATTCGGTGCATGGCGTCACCGGCGCCAAGACGGCGGGAATGCGCGTCATCGGCTTTACCGGCGCGGCGCACAGCTATCCCGGCCACGCCGATGCGCTGACCGAGGCCGGCGCGGAAACGGTCATCCGCCGCTGGGCGGAACTGAAAAGCGTGATCGCCGCGCTGTCGGAATGGTCGGCGGACGCGTGAGAGGCCGCCTCAGCCGCCGCGGCGCGAATGCAGCGGCTTAGTTGGTCGCGGCGGCTTTCTTCTTCCTCGGCTTGTCTGTCGCTACTTTCGGAGCGCCCTCGTCATACCCGGCATATGCCTGGTAGTCCTTCGCCGTCGGCTCCGGAACGACGACGTTGGAATCGGTGAAGACGAACTGCGTGGCACTCGAAGGATCGGTAACCTGGACCTGATAGGAGTGAAGCTGCGAATAGAGAACTTCGGTGCCGTGCATCACCGCGATGCGGATCGGCATGGTGATGGTCCCGGGGGTGAACATCGGGCCAGGCACGACCTTGCCGGCGACGGCTATCTTCATCGACAAGGAGCCGTTGGCGCGGCTGCAGTCGCGGGTCACATCGGTGATCGAAGCCTGATAGACGATCTTGGCGGAATCGTCCGGCTGATCGACGCCAGCCGCGTCCGTTGCCGGCTGCGCGGCTTCCTCGGCGGCAACATCGGTTTTTTTCTTCGGCTTCGGACCGCTCTTGGCGTAGGTATTGAAGAAAGCGGTGCCGTCACGCAACGTCACTTTCGGGCAATAGGCCTGCAGCTGGCTGGAAAGCACCTTGGGATCGGGTGGCGGTGGCGGCGTCGTGTCCTTCTTGCCGAAGCCGAGAATACCATTGTCGCTCGATTGGCAGCCTGCGGCGGCAAGCATAAAGCCGGCGAGCCCCAGACCCGCGACAAAACGACCGTTGAATGAATGAAACGCCATGAACTGCACTTCCCTCTCGCAAAGCCGGTGACGTATATCAACCGCGCGGCAAAAATGCGACTGAGCCAGCGCAGAAATCCACCACCTCGCGGCGGGCGAAAATTCCCGGCAGCAATGGAACCGTAACGATGCAATATGTGAGTACCCGCGGGGAAGCGCCCGCGCTGGGATTTTCCGACGCGGTGCTGGCCGGACTGGCGCGCGACGGCGGGCTCTACCTGCCGAGCGCCTGGCCGCATTTTTCCGCAGCCGAGATCCGCGCCATGCGCCGCCTTGCCTATCCCGATCTTGCTATCCGGGTGCTGTCGCCGTTCCTCGGCGGCGAGATCGCGGCGCCGGTGTTCGAACGGCTGGTGCGCGAAGCCTATGCGAGCTTCCGCCATGAGGCCGTCTGCCCGCTGGTGCAGACCGGGCCGAACAGCTTCGTGCTCGAGCTCTTCCATGGCCCGACGCTCGCGTTCAAGGACGTGGCGATGCAGCTTCTTGCACGGCTGATGGACTATGTGCTGGCCGAGCGCGACCAGCGCGCCACCATTGTCGGCGCCACCTCCGGCGACACCGGAGGGGCCGCCATCGATGCCTTTGCCGGGCGCAACCGCACCGACATCTTCGTGCTTTTCCCGCATGGCCGCGTCTCGCCGGTACAGCAGCGGCAGATGACGACCTCGACCGCCGCAAACGTCCATGCGTTGGCGATCGAAGGTAATTTCGATGACTGCCAGGGCCTGGTGAAGGACATGTTCAACGACCACGGTTTTCGCGACCGGGTATCGCTGTCGGGCGTCAATTCGATCAACTGGGCCCGCATCATGGCCCAGATCGTCTATTATTTCTCCTCCGCGCTGTCGCTCGGCGCGCCCGACAGACCGGTTTCCTTCACCGTGCCGACCGGCAATTTCGGCGACATCTTTGCCGGCTATGCCGCCAAGAAGATGGGGCTGCCGATCGAACGGCTGATCATCGCCACCAACGACAACGATATTCTGGCGCGCACGCTGGCGACCGGCGAATACCGCATGAAGGGGGTCTTTTCGACCACGTCGCCCTCGATGGACATCCAGGTGTCTTCGAACTTCGAACGCTTGCTGTTCGAAGCGTCCGGCCGCGATGCCTCGACCGTGCGGCGCTACATGAACGGGCTCAGGCAGTCCGGCGCCTTCACCATCGAGGCTGGCGAAATCGCCAAGATCCGCTCCGAATTCGACGCCGGCCGCGCCACCATGGACGAGGTCGCCGCCACCATCCGCACCACACTTGCGGCGAGCGGCTATCTGCTCGACCCGCATACGGCCGCGGCCATGCATGTGGCCGCCGGCAAGACTGCGGGTGAGGTGCCGATGGTGGTGCTGGGCACTGCGCACCCGGCAAAGTTTCCCGTCGCCGTCGAAGCCGCCAGCGGCGTGTCGCCTGCCCTGCCTGCATGGCTAGGCGGGTTGATGAGCGCCGAGGAAAAATACACGGTACTTCCATCCGACCTGAAAATGGTGGAAGATTATCTCGGCCGCCACACGCGGGCGGCGCGTTAGGGAGTAATTGCCATATGGGTGTTGAGGTAAGCCGTCTGTCGAACGGCCTGACAGTCGCCACCGAAACCCTTCCAAGCCTCGAATCTGTTGCCCTTGGCGCCTGGGTCAAGTCGGGCGCACGCAACGAGCGTGACGAAGAGCACGGAATGGCGCACTTGCTCGAGCACATGGCTTTCAAGGGCACCAGGCGGCGAAGCGCCTTCGAGATCGCCTCGGAAATCGAGGACGTCGGCGGCGAGATCAATGCCGCCACCAGCGTCGAGACGACCTCCTATTACGCAAGGGTTCTGAGCGACGACGTGCCGCTGGCCGTCGATATTCTTTCCGACATCCTGCAGGAATCCGAATTCGATCCGCAGGAGTTGGAGCGAGAGCAGCATGTGATTCTGCAGGAGATCGGCGCCGCGCACGATACGCCCGACGACGTCGTTTTCGATCACTTTACCGAGACCGCCTTTCGCCACCAGACTATCGGCCGCTCGATTCTCGGCACGCCGGAAACCGTCAAATCCTTCACTTCGAAGCAGTTGCACGACTTCATCGAACGACAGTACGGCGCCGAGAACATGGTGATGGTGGCGGCTGGCGATATCAAGCACGACGATTTCGTGCGGGAGGTCGAAAAGCGTCTCGGCAGCTTCCGCGGCAAGGCCGACGGCACCATCCCGCAATATGCACAGTATGTCGGCGGCGATTTTCGCGAGGACCGCGACCTGATGGACGCGCAGATCGTGCTGGGTTTCGAGGGCCGCGCCTATCACGTCCGCGATTTCTATGCCTCCCAGGTCCTGTCGATGATCCTCGGCGGCGGCATGTCGTCGCGACTTTTCCAGGAAGTCCGCGAAAAACGCGGCCTGTGCTATTCGGTCTATGCCTTCCATTGGGGTTTTTCCGACACCGGCGTCTTCGGGGTCCATGCCGCGACCGGACAAAGCGATATTGCCGAGCTGGTGCCTGTGATCATCGACGAGCTGCAAAAGGCCGGTGAAAACATCCTGCAGGAGGAGCTCGACCGGGCGCGTGCGCAATACCGCGCCGGGCTGATCATGTCGGCCGAGAGCCCGGCTAGCCGCGCCTCGCAGATCGCCAGGCAGTTGCTTCTGTTCGGCAGGCCGATCGCCAAGGAAGAGCTGATGGAGCGCCTGTCGGCGTTGACTGTCGAGCGGCTGACGGATCTGTCGTCCCGGCTTTTTTCGACCAAGCCGACGCTTACAGCTGTCGGGCCGGTGGGTACGCTCGCGCCCTATGAGGCGATCCTCGATTCGCTTTCGGGCACGCAGACCACTGCCCGTAAGCTTGCCGTCTAAGCCCATTCGAGCATCGTGTTCGCGCTCCCTTTCTTTCGCCGCGACCTGCCGGCACTGAAGGGCGAGCTGGTCACGCTGCGCGTGCCGCTGACCAACGACTATCGCGAGTGGTCGGTGCTGCGCAGTGAAAGCCGCGCCTTCCTCGAGCCGTGGGAGCCGCGATGGACGCCTGACGAGCTCGACCGTACGGCGTGGCGGCACCGTATCGGCCGCTACCGCGAGGACTACGCGCAGGGGACGGCGATCGCCTTCTTCATCTTCGAGAAAAGCAGCGGCAAGCTGGCCGGCGGTATCACCCTCGGCAATATCCGCCACGGGGTCGCCCAAAGCGGCCATATCGGCTACTGGATCGGCGAGCGCTTCAGCGGACGCGGCCTGATGACCGATGCCGTCAAGGTGGTGACGCGTTTCGCCTTCGAAACGCTGCGGTTGCACCGGATCGAAGCTGCCTGTATCCCCGATAATGCCCGGTCGATCCGCGTGCTTGAAAAAGCCGGATTCCGGCGCGAAGGACTGCTACGATCCTATCTCAGGATCAACGGCATCTGGCAGGACCATTACCTATACGCCCGAATCGCGGACGATCCGCCGGGCGTTGGAACAAAGGACTGATTTTTGACGAATTTTCTGCGCAACGGGTCGCTGCTTGCCTTTATGCTGGCGGCAATCGTCACGCTCTGCGCGGCATCGTCGGCGTTTGCGGTCGAACCGATCAAGATCGCCCGCGACGACGTGGCGCTCGACCTTTCGGGCGCCGTCGCAATCTACCGCAACCAGGGCGAGAATTTCCAGGTCTCGACGGCACCCGGCCCGGACGGCATCGTGCGGCGCATCGAGGTCGAGGCCAATGACGTGCGCTCGACCGGCGACTGGGCGGTGTTCGCGCTCGCTAACACCACCGACCAGCAGCTCGACAGGCTGATTGTAGCACCGCATTTCCGGCTGGTGAATTCCGGCCTGTTTTGGCCGGATCTCGGCTCGACCCGTATCGCTGCGATCACGCCCAGCGAAGGCTTTGCGCTCGACCGCCAGACCAGCCCCGACGCCGACGTGTTCCGGGTGACGTTGAACCCCGGAACGGTGATCACCTTCATCGCCGAGCTCGCCTCGCCCAAGCTGCCGCAGGTCTATCTGTGGGATCCTGAATCCTACAAGGACTCGGTCAATTCCTACACGCTGTTTCGTGGCATCGTCATCGGCATCGCCGGCCTGCTGGCGCTGTTCCTGACCATTCTTTTCGTCGTCAAGGGGACCTCGATGTTTCCGGCGACGGCGGCCCTTGCCTGGGCGGTGCTTGCGTATATCTGCGTCGATTTCGGCTTTCTTAACAAGATCATAGAAATATCCCCGGGCAACGAGCAGATGTGGCGCGCCGGAACGGAGGTGGCGCTTGCGGCGACCTTCGTGGTGTTCCTGTTTGCCTATCTCAACCTCAACCGGTGGCACGGCCATTTCAGCTACGGCGCGCTGGTCTGGATTCTCGGGCTGGTGCTGATCGCCGGCGTCGCCATCATCGATCCGGCGGTTGCCGCCGGCATTGCCAGGCTGTCCTTCGCCGCCACCGCACTGACCGGGCTCGGCCTGATCATCTTCCTCGGTATCCGCGGTTACGACCGCGCCATCATGCTCGTGCCCAGTTGGGTGATGGTTCTGCTGTGGCTATGCGGATCGTGGATGGCGATCACCGGCATGCTGGACAACGATATCGCCCAGCCGGCGCTGGGCGGCGGGCTGATCCTCATCATCCTGCTGATCGGCTTCACGGTGATGCAGCACGCTTTTGCTGGCGGCGCCCTGCATCAGGGCCTGTTCTCCGATCTCGAGCGGCAGGCGCTGGCGGTTGCCGGATCGGGCGATACTGTGTGGGACTGGGACGTGCTGCGCGACCGGGTCGTCACTCGTCCCGACGTCAGCATTCAGCTCGGCCTTGCTCCCAACAGTCTCGGCGGTCCCGCCCGCAACTGGCTGCCGGTGCTGCATGCCGACGACCGCGACACGTTTCGCACGACGCTCGACGTGGTGCTCGAGCACCGGCGTGGCCGGGTGTCGCAAAACTTCCGCCTGCGCGGCGCCGACGGGCACTATCACTGGTTTTCGCTGCGCGCCCGGCCGGTGATCGGCTCGGACGGCGAGGTCATCCGCTGCGTCGGCACCATGGTCGATGTGACGGAGCAGAAGAAGTCCGAGGAACGGCTGCTGCACGACGCCGTGCACGACAATCTGACCGGCTTGCCCAACCGCGAGCTGTTCATGAACCGGCTGGAGGCGATCATTTCGATCGCCCGCACCGAAGAGAAGGTGCGCCCGACCGTCTTCGTCATCGACATCGATCGCTTCAAGCAGGTCAATGACGGGCTCGGCATCTCGGCCGGCGATACCATCCTTTTGACCATAGCGCGGCGGCTGCACCGGCTGCTCAAGCCGAAGGATTCGCTGTCGCGCTTTGCCGGCGACCAGTTCGCGCTGATGCTTTTGTCGGAGCAGGATCCGGCTCGCATCGCGGCCATTGCCGATGCCATCAAGCACGCCATCAACAACCCGATCACCTTCGCCAAGCGCGAGATCGTGCTGACCGCCTCGATCGGGCTGATCACCTGGACGTCCACGCAGACCTCGGCCGAGGACATGGTCAAGGATGCCGAGCTTGCCATGCATCAGGCCAAGCGCTTCGGCGGCGACAGGATCGAGCCGTTCCGGCCCGCCTTCCGCACCGTCGGCACCGACCGGCTGCAGTTCGAGTCCGACCTGCGCCGCGCCATCGAGCGACGCGAATTCACGCTCGCCTACCAGCCGATCGTGCGGCTGGAGGACGGCAGCGTTGCCGGCTTCGAAGCGTTGCTGCGCTGGGACCATCCGCGGCGCGGCATGATCCCGCCGGCGGATTTCATTCCGGTTGCCGAAAACTGCGGCCTGATCGTGCAGCTTGGGCTGTTCGCCATGCAGCAGGCTGCCGAAGACCTGGCCGGATGGCAAAAGCAGATCGGCGATGCGCCGTTGTCGGTCTCGGTCAATCTGTCCAGCCGTCAGCTCATCCGTCGCGACCTGGTCAGCGACGTCCGCTCGGTGATCGCGCGAGCCAACCTGAAACCGCGCTGCTTCCGGCTCGAACTCACCGAATCGCTGGTGATGGACAATCCCGAGCAGACCGCCCATGTGCTGACCAAGCTGAAGCAGCTTGGGATCGGCCTGTCGCTGGATGATTTCGGCACCGGCTACTCATCGCTGGCCTATCTGACGCGCTTTCCGTTCGACACGATCAAGATCGACAAGAGCTTCGTCGACGACGCGACGCCGAAACGCGCGGTGCTGCTCAAATCGATGGTCAACATGGCGCATGAGCTCGGCCTGTCGGTCGTTGCCGAAGGCATTTCGGACGAAGGCGATGCGCTGGAGCTACGGCAGATGGGCTGCGAATACGTGCAGAGCTTCATGTTCGGCGCGCCGATGCCCGGCGACCAGGTGCTGAAGACGCTGAAGGAACAGTATCCGCTCACTCAAGCGTGACAAGTTTCGGGGACGTGATGAGGCTCAGGCGTGACCGGCAGCCAGGCTGAGATGCGCCAGATCGATGCCGATCGAGGCAAGGATCCGGTCGTATTTGCGGTCGATGTCGGCGTCGAACAGAAGCTCGGCACTTGCCGGGCAAGTCAGCCATCCATTCTCGGCGATCTCGTTTTCAAGCTGGCCCGCGCCCCAGCCGGCATAGCCGAGCGCCATCAGCGCCCGCCGGGGTCCGCGGCCGGAGGAGATGGCGCGCAATATGTCGACGGTCGCGGTCAGGCAGACGTCGTCGGAAACGGCGAGCGAGGATTCCACCCGGTAGTCGCCCGAATGCAGGACGAAGCCGCGGCTGCGATCCACCGGTCCGCCATTGCGCACGACAAAGTCGCGCGCCGGCGCCGGCAGACGGATCGCCTCCATCTCATTCATGATGCCAAGTTGCACGAGCAGGTCCGGAAACAGCATCTGCTGCGTCTGGTTGATGATCAGCCCCATCGCGCCTTCGTCGCTGTGCGCGCAAATGTAGATGACAGAGCGCGTGAAGCGGTCGTCCTTCATGCCGGGCATGGCGATCAGGAACTGGTCGTCGAGAAAGCCGGGTCCTGTGGCCGTCCTTTTATGGCGCAACAAATCCATGGCCACAGCGTAACGCGTTTCCGAAGCCTCGAAAAGATGGGCGGCGCTCGATTTGATCAGGCTCGTAAATCGAAGGTCACGCAAATATGATGCCGGCCGCGTCATGAAATCATTGTGCGGCCATCAACGGACGATCAAATCACCGTCATGCAAAGCTTGAAAATCCTGCTGCTTGGTGTGGCCATTGGATCGGCGACCGGCCTCCCAGCCGCAGCCTCCTCGTCGGCCTGGTACAACAGCGAAGGCGGCAGGGTGAGGCTGGTGACGAGCGGCAAAGCCGACGAGGCCGGACGTCTCCAGGGCGTCCTCGACATTGCGCTGAAGCCCGGCTGGAAAACCTATTGGCGCGATCCGGGCGATGCGGGCGTGCCGCCACAGATCGACGTCTCGGCCAGCACCAACATTGCCGACGCGACGCTTTTGTTTCCGCCGCCGCAGCGCCATGACGACGGCTATGGCAAATGGGCCGGCTACGACCACCCGGTTTCGTTGCCGGTGACGTTCACGCTTGCCGCGCCCGGCCAGCCGGCCGTCATCGATGCGGACATTTTCCTCGGCATCTGCGAAACCATCTGCATCCCTGTGCAGACAAGACTGACCGTCGATCCCGGCGCCGATCCGGACAACGCCGAGGACGCGGCACTGGTCAAGGCAGGCCTTGCCGCCCTGCCCGCCACGGCAACGCCCGATTTCGGCATAAACGTACTGCCGGGCGACCACGAAACGCTGATTGTCGAAGCGAGCTTTCCGGGCAGCCCCGAGGGCGCCGACTTCTTCGTTGCCGGCGAACGCGACTACATGTTCGGTGCCCCGGCACGCAGCGAAAAGGATGGCAAGCTGATCTTTACTGTGCCGATCCTCGATAGGCCGTCGACAACGCCAACCGATGGCGGCCTGCACTACACGCTGACAAGTGCCGCAGGCGCGGTCGAAGGCCTGTTGCCATTCCCGTGATGCCAACGTCTGGACGGTTGCCGGGCGCGCCTTAATTCGCTATCGCAAGGACACTCCCTTCCATTTCCAAACGAGGACCATCATGACGATCTCCGTTGGCGACAAACTGCCCGATGCGACCTTCAAGACAATGACCGCCGACGGTGCAAAGCCGATCACGACGGGCGAGATATTCTCAGGAAAGACGGTGGTGCTGTTTGGCGTTCCAGGCGCTTTCACGCCGACCTGCAGCAACAATCATCTGCCCGGCTACCTGGACAATTACGACGCCATCCTGGCGCGCGGCGTCGACACTATCGCCGTTGTCTCGGTCAACGATGTTCACGTCATGGGGGCTTGGGCCCGCTTCAGCGGCGGTGAAGGCAAAATCCTTTATCTTGCCGATGGCAATGGCGATTTCGCCAAATCGGTCGGCCTCGACGCCGACCTCTCCAGCGGCGGCATGGGGCTGCGCTCGAAGCGTTTTTCGATGATCGTCGAGGACGGCAAGGTCACCGCACTCAATGTCGAGACAAAGCCCGGCGTCGATGAGTCCGGTGCGGCTCACATTCTCGGACAGCTTTCCGTCCTGGCGACAGCTTAGGCCTGGGACGGCGGCGGGGCGCCTTCTAGCGCTCAACGTCCAAAGGACGCTGACTTTTGCATCGGCGCATGATCCTTCCGAAAGCCGACCCGGTTTTCGGGGCCATGTGTCGGCCCTTCGGGACTGCTTGCTTTTGGGGACCTCGATTATGTCTGACATCTTGTGGCGCAGCGTCGCGATCGGCATCGGCGCAACCGCGCTTATGGATGTCTGGGCGATTTTCCTGAGCAAGGCCTTTGCCCAACCGCGGCCGAACTGGGGGCTGGTCGGCCGCTGGGTCTGGCATCTCCGGGAAGGCAAGGTCTTCCATGACGACATTGGCAAGGCCTCGCCCTACCCGCATGAATCAGTACTTGGCTGGGCCTTTCATTATGCTGTCGGCATCGTCTACGGCATCATACTGGTCGTGCTGGCCGGGACGGCCTGGCTCACCGCGCCGACCTTCCTGCCGGCCTTTATCCTCGGCATCGTCACCGTCGGCGCCGGGTGGTTTCTGCTGGCGCCCGGCATGGGCGCCGGCTGGGCCGCTTCGAAGCGGCCCAATCCGATGCAGGTCCGCGCCCTCAATCTTGTGTCGCATACGGTGTTTGCCATCGGACTGTTCGGCACCGCCCTCCTGATCCGCTGACACGCCAGTTCAACCGGATCAATAACTCTGGGTCGAGCGCCGAACCTTCTTGGCCGCCGATTGCCTGGACTGGGTGCCTTCCTTCGGCGGCTCGGACGCGAGCACGGGTTTCGCCGACTTCGTCTTGAATGGCGCCATGCCGAGCCGCGCCAATTCGTCGGCGCGCTCGTTCTCAGGATGGCCGGCATGGCCCTTGACCCAATGCCAGGTGACCTGATGGCGGTTGCGCGCCGCGTCGAGCTGCTGCCACAGCTCGGCATTCTTCACCGGCTGCCGGGCGGCGGTCTTCCAGCCGTTGCGCTTCCAGCCATCGATCCAACCGAAAATGCCGTCCTTGACGTAGTTGCTGTCGGTATAAAGGTCGACGACGCAAGGCTCCTTGAGCGCGTTGAGCGCCGAGATCGCCGCCAACAACTCCATGCGGTTGTTGGTGGTCAGAGCCTCGCCACCATGGAGCTCCTTGATGGCGCCGTTGAAGCGCAGGATTGCGCCCCAGCCGCCAGGCCCGGGATTGCCCGAACAGGCACCATCGGTGAAGATTTCAACGCGCTTGGTCATGTCAGTCCATATTCGGAAGGAGAGTTGATCGCCCGGTGGAAGCGCATCCGGCGAATATACTCGGTCGGGTCGCGTTTCATCACCAGCCCGCCGTCCGGAACCGTCAGCCAGTCGTAGAGCCGGGTCAGCATGAAGCGCAGCGCCGAGCCGCGCGCCAGCATCGGCAGCGCAGCTTTCTCGTCACTGCTCAACGGCCGCACGCTTTGGTAGCCGGCAAGCAGCGCCGTGCCCTTGGTCAGATTGAAGGAAAAATCCTTCTCGAAGCACCAGGCGTTCAGGCACGTGGCAACGTCATAGGCGTAGAGGTCGTTGCAGGCGAAATAGAAGTCGATCAGCCCGGACAGTTTCTCGCCGAGGAAGAACACATTGTCCGGGAAAAGATCGGCATGGATGATGCCTTGCGGCAGACCGTCCGGCCAGTTCCGTTCGAAATCGGCGAAATCGGCATCGACCTCGGCCGCCAGTCCCGGCTCGACCTCGTCGGCGCGGGCGCGGGCGGCATTCCACAGCTTGCGCCAGCCATCGATGGCAAGCGCGTTGGGGCGGGTCATCGGAAAATCCGCGCCGGCGAGATGCAGTGCCGCCAGCGCCTTGCCGACCTCGCCGCAATGCGCAGCCGTCGGCCGCCGCAGCGACAGGCCTTCGAGAAAGGTGATGATGACCGCCGGCCGACCGGCAAGTGTTCCGATCACACCGCCATCATGTGCGGTGACCGGGAGCGGACACGAAATGCCCTTTCTGGCGAGGTGAGCCATAAGGCCGAGAAAGAACGGCAGGTCAGCCTTGTCGACGCGCTTCTCGTAAAGCGTCAGGATGTAGGAGCCGCTGCTGGTGTGCAGCAGAAAATTCGAGTTTTCGGTGCCTTCGGCGATGCCCTTGTAGGACAGGAGGTCGCCGACCGGATAGTTCTTGAGGAATGCGCCGAGCTCGCCCTCGTTGACGTCGGTATAGACCGCCATCGTTGTTACGCGGCCCCGTTGACGAAGGCCATGTCGGCAGCCGTCAGTTCGACATCGCGCAACACCCGCATCACCGGAAAGTCCTCCGTCTCCGTCGCCGTTACGGCCAGCTCGATGGTCACGTCGAAGCGCTGCCTGAACGCATCGACGATCTCGTCGACGATAATCTCCGGCGCCGAGGCGCCCGCCGACAGGCCGAGCGTCGAAATGCCGGCAATCTCATTCCACGGAATTTCGGACGCGCGCTGCACGAGAAGCGACATCGAGGCGCCGGCGCGCTCGGCCACTTCGACCAGGCGCCGCGAGTTGGAGGAGTTAGGTGCGCCGACAACGAGGAAGAGATCGGCGCCGGCCGCTGTTTCCTTGACCGCTTCCTGGCGATTGGTGGTGGCATAACAGATCGATTCCGCCGCCGGCGCGTGCAGCTCGGGAAAACGCTGCTGCAGGGCGCGAATGATACCGGCGGTGTCCTCGACCGACAGCGTCGTCTGGGTCACGAAGCCGAGCGCCTGCGGGTCTGCAGGCACGAAGCTTGCGGCGTCGGCTTCGGTCTCGATCAGAGTGACCGCGCCATCCGGCAACTGGCCCATTGTGCCGATCACCTCGGGATGCCCGGCATGGCCGATCAAAAGCACGTGGCGGCCAAGCCGCTGATGGCGCATTGCCTGCTTGTGGACTTTCGAAACCAGCGGGCAAGTCGCGTCGAGATAGAAGAGGTTGCGCGACTGGGCGTCGGCCGGCACCGATTTCGGCACGCCATGCGCCGAAAAGACGACCGGGCTCTGGCGATGCTCGGGCGGGATTTCGGAGAGCTCCTCGATGAACACCGCGCCGAGGCTTTGCAGCCCTTCGACGACGTAGCGGTTGTGCACGATCTCGTGGCGGACATAGACCGGCGCGCCGTATTTCTTCAGCGCCAGCACGACGATCTGGATGGCACGGTCGACGCCGGCACAGAAACCGCGCGGCTGGCAAAGCCGGATGGTCAGCGGTGGCTTTGTGTGAAGCATGATTGCATCTTACGCTGATTGTAGGCCGGTTGATCGGACTGTGACTTCTGAGCTCTAGGCGCGAAATGAGGTGCGCGGCCCTGCCCTGTCAATGGTAGTGGCGGCGATCATTGGTCTTTCGCCGGGCGGCGGAGCCAGGAGATAAGGACACCGGCAAGGGCGGCGGCAAGGCCGTACCAGGTTATCGCATATTGCAGATGGCTGTTCGGCAGGTCGATGACGGTGACGCCGCCGACCGGCAGCCCGCCGGGGTTGGGCGTGGCGTTCGCATCGATGAAGATCGGCACCAGCGCCGCACCTGCCGGCAGGCCGGCGCTCGAGGCCATCGCATCACGATCCTTCCAGTAGAAGATGTTCTTCTGCGGATCATTGTCGGGAAGCATCATCGAGGGCCTGGCCGGCAGCGGGTTGCGGGCGAGCCCCGTCACCGTCACTTCGCCCGTTACCTGCCCCTGCGGCCGCTTGGCTGGGTCCTTGAAATCGTAAGGCACGAAGCCGCGGTTGATCAGTACGAAACGGCCATCGTCGAGTTGCAGCGGCGTGAAGACATCGAAACCGGACTGGCCTTCCCAGGTGGCGAGGAAATGCCGCTCGCCTTGATGCAGGAAAGTGCCGGTCACCGTTACCGGCGTGTAGTCCACGTCGCGGGTGGCAGCAAACCGCTTTTCGACCTCGGCCAATGGCACGGGCGCCGAATGCGTGCGCTGGTCTATCGTCTCGAGAAGGCCCTCTTTCCAGTGCAGGCGCTGAACCTGCCAGGTGCCGAGCGCCAGCAGGATCAAAAACACGATGATACCCAGGCCGAGCGCCAATGCGCGCTTGGGCCGCGACCGGCCGGCCACCAAACCTGATGCCTCGCTCATTCGCCGCGGTCCAGTCGGCCCTCGGCCGCCTTGTTGCGGTATTGCAGCGTCAGCAGCACGCCCTTGATCAGCCGGAGCGCCGCCAGGCAAAGCACCAGCGTCAGCGGAATCCACAGCAACAGATGCAGCCAGAGCGGCGGATTGAGCGTCACCTCCGTCCACAACGCCAGGCCGACGACGATGAAGCCGATGATCAGGATAACGAACACCGCCGGCCCGTCGCCGGCATCGGCGAAGGAATAATCGAGGCCGCAATTGGTGCAGCGATTGCCAACCGTGAGGAATCCAGAAAACAGCTTGCCCTCGCCGCAGCGCGGGCAGCGGCCATGCAGGCCGGCCGAGATCGGGTCGATTGGTGGCCAGATCGCCTTGTCGTCGCTCATCGGATCATCCTAGGAGCATTTGCCGCAAAAGATAAGGCGGCCACGTCGCCGCAGCCGCCTTGTCGACTTCCTCAGGTCGATCTCAATGCGGTTCGATCATCGCGCCGTTCGATGCCCAGACGTAGATCGAGGCAAACAGGAACAGCCACACCACGTCGACGAAGTGCCAGTACCAGGCGGCGGCCTCGAAGCCGAAATGCTGCTTGGGCGTGAAGTCGCCCTTCATGGCGCGGATCAGGCAGACCAACAGGAAGATCGTGCCGATGATGACGTGGAAGCCGTGGAAGCCGGTCGCCATGAAGAAGGTGGCGCCGTAGATCGAATCCCTGAAGCCGAACGGCGCGTGCATGTACTCGTAGGCCTGCACCATGGTGAACAGCATGCCGAGGCCGACGGTCAGCACCAAGCCATTGATCAGGCCTTTGCGGTCGCCGTGGATGAGCGAGTGATGCGCCCATGTCACCGTGGTCCCCGACAGAAGCAGGATGACGGTGTTGTAGAGCGGCAGATGGAAGGGGTCGAGAACTTCGATGCCCTTGGGCGGCCAGACGCCGCCGGTGAAGGCGGTGCGGGCGTATTGATGGACCTCGCCCGGAAACAGGCTGGCGTCGAAGAAGGCCCAGAACCAGGCGACGAAGAACATCACCTCGGAGGCAATGAACATGATCATGCCGTAGCGCAGATGCAGCGACACGACGCGGGTGTGGCGACCCTCATGCGCCTCCTTGATGGTGTCGGACCACCAAGCGAACATCGTGTAGATGACGATCAAAAGGCCAATGAAGAACAGCCACGGATTGGCAATGTTGAAACCGAAGATCGGGAAATCGCCGCCCTTGAGATACTGCATGTAACAGACGCCGCCGATCGCGGTCACCAGTGCCCCGACGGAGCCCAGGAAAGGCCACGGGCTCGGGTCGACGAGATGATAGTCATGCTGTGGTTTTGCGTGTGCGTCTGCCATATCAACCCCCGAGGCTTGCTTCGGTATCTGAAATCTTGTTGCGGCGGCCGTCGGCCGGCACCGATGATGCGACCGGCTTGGTCTTGTCGACCGGGAACATCGTGTAGGACAGGGTAATCGTCCTCAAATCCTTCAATTCCGGCGCGTTGACGATGTCGGGATCGACATAGAACACGACCGGCATGTCCAGCGTCTCGCCCGGCTTCAGCGTCGTGTCGGTGAAGCAGAAACACTCGACCTTGTTGAAGTAAGGTCCGGCCAGTTCAGGCTGTACATTGAAGGTGGCGCGTCCGGTGATGGGCCGGCTGAATTCGTTCGTCGCGCTGAAATGCGCCTCGGCGGTCTCGCCGATCTTGATGGTGATCGAGCGGTCGACCGGCTGGAATTGCCAGGGAACGCCGGCGGTGTTGGCATCAAAGCGGATGGTGATGTCGCGGTCGAGCACCCGATCGGCATATTGCTGGGTCGCCCGTTTGACGGTGCCGCCGTAGCCTGTCGCCTGGCAGAACATCGCATAGAGCGGCACCGCGGCGTAGGCCATGCCGATCATGCCGCCGAAAAACGCGATGCAGACGGCAGCGACGACGCGGTTCGTATTCTTCTTCGTAGGATCGGTGACTGTTTGCCTGGTCATCGTCAGCTCACATCGAGCCAGGGAAACTGTGGCCAAATTTCACGATGGTCGCGACGTAGAATATGACGACCAGCGCCGCCAGCGCGAAACCGATTGCGGCCGAGCGATTGCGGCGCGCCTTCTGCTGACGGTCGGTCAGCGTGACCAGTTCAAGCTTCTTTTCGGCCATGCTCATGCTCCGCCGATGGTCAGCGCGCGCGCGACGACGCAATCGCCAAGGTAGGTGGCGAAGATAGCGAAGAGATAAAGCAGCGAATAGCCGAACAAGGCCTTGGCCGGCTTCATCGCCCTGTCGTCATCGGCCATTTGCAGCACCTTCCACGCATACCAGACGAAGCCGGCGCCGAGCAGCAATGCAACGACGCCATAGGCCGGCGTGGTGAAGCCAAGAACCCATGGCAGCACGCCAACCGGCGCGAGGACCAGCGCATAGGCAAAGATCTGGCACCTGGTCGCGGGATGGCCGGCGACGTTCGGCATCATCGGAATGCCTGCCTTGGCGTAGTCCTCCGACTTGAACAGCGCGAGCGCCCAGAAATGCGGTGGCGTCCACAGGAAGATGATCAGGAACAGTACCAAGCTTTCGAGGCTGACCGATCCGGTTACCGCCGCCCAGCCGATGACCGGCGGAATGGCGCCGGCAGCACCGCCGATGACGATGTTCTGCGGCGTCCAGCGCTTCAGCCACATCGTATAGATGACGGCATAGAAAAAGATGGTGAAGGCCAGAAGCGATGCGGCCAACCAGTTGACCAGCACGCCGAGCGTCATCACCGACAGAACCGACAGCACCAGCCCGAAACTCAATGCCTCGCCTGGCCGGATGCGGCCGGCCGGCACGGGACGGCGGGCGGTGCGCGTCATCACCGCATCGATGTCTGCGTCGTACCACATGTTGAGCGCACCGGACGCGCCAGCACCAATGGCAATAGCCAGGATCGCGATCACCGCCAGCAGCGGATTGATGGTCACCGGGGCGGCGACCATGCCGACAAACGCGGTGAACACCACCAGCGACATGACGCGCGGCTTCAGCAGGGCGAAGAAATCGCCCGCCGTCGCTTCCGACATGCGGAAGCCTGGCTCGTCAATCAGTCTGTCTTCGGCAAGGGCCATGCGTACTTAACGTCCATCATTCCGTTGGCCAAAACCGCCGGTCGGCCGGCGGTTCCGTATTAAAGGAGGCAACCGCCTACTTGATCTTCGGCAACTGTTCCCACTGGTGGAACGGCGGCGGCGAAGGCAGCTGCCATTCCAGCGTGGTCGCTCCCTCGCCCCAAGGATTGGCGCCGGCGACACGCTTCTTCTGGAACGCCTCGAAGACGCCGAACAGGAAGATGACGACGCCGACAGCCGAGATGTAGGAGCCGTAGGACGACACCATATTCCAGCCGGCGAAGGCATCCGGATAGTCGATATAGCGACGCGGCATACCGGAAAGGCCGAGGAAGTGCTGCGGGAAAAAGACCAGGTTGACGCCGACGAAAGTGACCCAGAAGTGGGTGTTGGCGATCACCGGCGAATACATGTAGCCGGTCATTTTCGGGAACCAGTAGTACCAGCCGGCGAAGATGGCGAAGACCGCGCCCAGCGACAGCACGTAGTGAAAGTGCGCGACCACGAAATAGGTGTCGTGCAGCGGGCGGTCGAGGCCGGCATTGGCCAGCTGCACGCCGGTGACGCCGCCAACAGTGAACAGGAAGATGAAGCCGATCGCCCACAGCATCGGCGTCTTGAGCGAAATCGACCCGCCCCACATGGTGGCGATCCACGAAAAGATCTTCACACCCGTCGGCACCGCGATGACCATGGTGGCAAAGACGAAATAGCGCTGTGTGTCGAGTGACAGGCCCGTCGTGTACATGTGGTGGGCCCAGACGATGAAGCCCACCGCGCCGATGGCAACCATCGCATAGGCCATGCCTAGATAACCGAACACCGGCTTCCTCGAAAAGGTCGAGATGATGTGGCTGATGATGCCGAAACCCGGGAGGATCAGAATGTAGACCTCCGGATGGCCGAAAAACCAGAACAGGTGCTGGAACAGGATTGGATCGCCGCCGCCGTCCGGGGCGAAGAAGGTGGTGCCGAAATTGCGGTCGGTCAACAGCATGGTGATGCCGCCGGCCAACACTGGAAGCGACAGAAGCAGCAGGAAGGCGGTGATCAACACCGACCAGGCGAACAGCGGCATCTTGTGCATGGTCATGCCGGGCGCGCGCATGTTGAAGATGGTGGTGATGAAGTTGATGGCGCCAAGAATCGAGGAGGCGCCGGCGATGTGGATTGAAAGGATCGCCAGGTCCATGGCCGGTCCGGGCTGGCCCGATGTCGATAGCGGCGGATAAAGCGTCCAGCCGCCGCCGACGCCGTAGGCGCCGGGCGCACTCGGGACGAAGGCCGAGATAATCAGCAGGATGAAAGCCGGCGGCAGCAGCCAGAACGAGACGTTGTTCATGCGCGGGAAGGCCATGTCCGGCGCGCCGATCATGATCGGCACCATCCAGTTGGCAAAACCGCCTATCAGCGCCGGCATCACCATGAAGAAGATCATGATCAGCGCATGCGCGGTGGTGAAAGCATTGTACATGCTCTTGCCGCCGTCGATGGCGGCGTCACCATTCATGCCGTAGACCATCTGCGCCAGGCCAGTGAATATCTGGATGCCCGGCTCCTGCAATTCCATGCGCATGACGACCGACAAGGCCCCACCGATGCAGCCCGCCATGATCGCGAAGATCAGATAAAGCGTGCCAATGTCCTTGTGGTTGGTCGAATACACCCACCGGACCCAGCCATGATACGGCTTGTGGTCGTGGTCGTCGTGAACTGCAGCGTCTGCCATGATCGGCTCCGTTCCCTGAATCTTTTCTGGTCGCGGCATCAGTTGCCGGCGGCCGCTACCTTGTTCGTGCCATCGACCTCGGCCATCAGCGCCTTGTTGGCGCCGGGAAGGTCGGTCTTGGCTGCCGCCAGCCAGGTCTTGTATTGCGCATCGGAGACGACGCGAATAGCGATCGGCATGAAGGCGTGGTCCTTGCCGCAGAGTTCCGAGCACTGGCCATAATAGAGGCCTTCCTTGTCGGCCTTGAACCATACCTCGTTGATGCGGCCCGGCACTGCATCGGTCTTGATGCCGAAGGACGGCATGGCAAACGCGTGAATGACGTCGGTCGCCGTCACCAGCACCCGGGTCATGGTGTTGACCGGCACCACCATCTCATTGTCGACGGCGAGCAGGCGCGGATACGCGGCGCGATCTTCCTTGCCGGCAGCAGCCCTGTCGGCATCCTGAAGGATCGCGGAATTGAAGGAAAGCGTATTGTCGACCTGGTATTCGTAGTCCCAGTTCCACTGATTTCCGGTCGCCTTGACGGTCAGCTTGGCTTCTTCCGGCGGCGTGTACTGCGCGGTCAGCAGCTGGAACGAGGGAATGGCGAGACAGAGCAGGATGACGACGGGACCGACAGTCCAGATGACCTCGATCAGCGTGTTGTGGCTGGTGCGCGACGGGGTCGGGTTGACGCTCGCCCGGAACCGCAAAATGCAGTAGGCGATCAGGAAAAGCACCAAGGCGGTGATCACAATGATGAACGCGAACGAGTAGTTCCCGAACCACTCGATCTGCCTCATAATGTCGGTCGCCGGAGGCTGAAAACTGGTTTCCCAAGGTTGGGGCTGGGCTGCACGAGCCGATGCAGCGGCAAACAACGTGGCGGCGGCACTAGCTACGATTTTGGCGGTTGCCAGGAATTTTCTCATCGCCCTCGTCATCTCCCAGTTCCTCGCGATCGGACCGCAAGAATGTCGAACAATGCCGGGACGGGAATCCCGGACAATTCAAGGCTGGTTCAAACCATACTCTATTTGCCTCCGCAAGAAAGGAGCGCCGGAACCCGTGCGGCATTTTTGCGCGCAAGCGCGGCGCTGGCTTCGTGCGGTGACGGCTCGCCGCGAATCACCAGAGCGACATCCGAGTAGAATGAGCCGCGCGGCGCGCGGAACCGTCGCAATTAGGGCGAAATTGGCGCGGAAAAGCGCATTGTCGCCTGTGTCGGGGCAGATCGCCGGGGTCTCGTCCTTTACTTGGGTTTAGTGCGGCTTAAAGTGCCGTGATTCGCAATGGAGCCGTCATGAACCCTTGGCTTTCGAGAACCTTGGCGAAGGTCATCCTTGTTGCCGCCGCAATAGCCTTGCCCGGCGCCGGCTTGGCCAATGCCGCGCAGCCAAGCGGCACCGTGAAGTCGACGCATGGGGCGTGGTCGATCATCTGCGATACGCCGGCCGGTGCTACGTCCGAACAATGCGTGATGATGCAGAACGTCGTCGCCGAGGACCGCCCGGAAATGGGTCTTTCCGTAGTCGTGCTGCGTACAGCCGACAATAAGGCCGAAATCCTTCGCGTGCTGGCGCCGCTCGGCGTGCTGTTGCCCAACGGGCTCGGCCTCAATGTCGACGGCAAGGATATCGGCCGCGCCTATTTCGTGCGCTGTTTCCAGGACGGCTGCTACGCCGAGGTCATCCTGGAAAAGCCGCTGCTCGACACGCTGAAGACCGGTACGTCCGCCACCTTCATCGTCTTCCAGACGCCGGAAGAGGGTATCGGCATTCCCGTCGACCTCAAGGGTTTCGCCGACGGCTTTGCCGCCCTGCCTTGAGGCTGCACGTTGACGCTGAAACTGCTCGATGCGGACGACTTCGAGATATTCAGGCGAATTCGCCTGGAGGCTTTGCGCGCTGCGCCCGAAGCCTTCGCCAGCAGCGCAGCGGAATGGGAGCAACTTCCCGACGAGGAATGGCGGCGGCGCCTGACGAACAACCTGGTTGTCGTCAGCTTTCGGAGCGGGGAACCTGTCGGCATAATGGGCCTGATGCGCCAGCCGGCCAGCAAGATGGCGCACCGCGCGACGATCGTCATGGTCTATTTGCGCGGCAGCGAGCGTGGCGGCGGATACGCCGTCAAGATGCTCAATCTGCTGCTCGATCACGCCCGAGCATTGGGCATAAGGCAGGTCGAGCTGGCTGTAAGTGCTGAAAATCCAGCGGCCATACGATTCTATCAACGAGAAGGTTTTCACGAAGTAGGCTGCATACCGGCCGGCTTTCTTCATGAAGGCAGGGAGATCGACGAAATCATGATGGCACGCCGCTTGACTTAGGTCGTGGTGTTCCACCGTGAAGTTGCCGAACGGCGCCCAGGCGCCTACATGCCGTAAATTACTTCTCAAGAGGCCAGCGCCATGAACAGCCTGATCGGCCAATTCGACATTTCCGACGATCGCATCAAGCAGATCGTCGCCGAGACTATAAACGGCGCCGACGACGGTGAACTGTTTCTCGAATACAGCGAAAGCGAAGCGCTGATGTTCGACAATGGCAAGCTGAAGACCGCCAATTTCAACACCGACCAGGGTTTTGGCCTGCGCGCAGTCGCCGGCGAGGCCAGCGGCTACGCCCATTCCAGTGATCTCTCCGAAGCCTCGCTGCTGCGCGCCGCCGACGCGGTTTCGACGGTGAAGAGCGGCTATTCCGGCAGGCTTGCTGCGGCTCCCGCCCGCACCAACCGCCATCTCTACGGTGACGGAAACCCTATCCCCTCGCCTTCCTTCGAGACCAAGGCCAAGCTGCTTCAGGAAATCGATGCCTGGCTGCGATCGGAGGACCCGCGCGTCCGGCAGGTGACGGCGTCGCTCGCCGCCTCTTGGCAGCATGTCGAGATCGTGCGCGCTGATGGCCAGATGGTCCGCGACATCCGCCCGCTGGTCAGGATCAACGTGTCGGTGGTGGTCGGCGACGGTGACCGCCAGGAGAGCGGCTCCTACGGCATGGGCGGGCGCAAGGATTTTGGCGAGTTCCTGATCGAGGACAGCTGGAAGCATGCGGCCAAGGAGGCGCTGCGGCAAGCACTGGTCAATCTCGAAGCGGTTCCCGCGCCTGCCGGCACTTTCGACATCGTGCTGTCGAGCGGCTGGCCGGGCGTCATGCTGCACGAGGCCGTCGGCCACGGGCTGGAAGGCGATTTCAACCGCAAGAAGACGTCTGCCTTCGCCGGCCTGCTTGGCCAGCAGGTGGCGGCGAAAGGCGTCACCGTCGTCGACGACGGCACCATTCCCGAACGGCGTGGTTCGCTGACCGTCGACGATGAAGGCACGCCTTCTGCCCACAACGTGTTGATCGACGATGGCAAGCTGGTCGGTTACATGCAGGACCGCCAGAACGCGCGTCTGATGGGCATGAAAGCCACCGGCAACGGGCGGCGCCAAGGTTACGCACACGAGCCGATGCCGCGCATGACCAACACCTACATGACCGCAGGCGACATGGAGCCGGAGGAAATCATTGCCTCGGTCAAGAACGGCATCTATGCCGTGTCGTTCGGCGGCGGCCAGGTCGACATCACTTCGGGCAAGTTCGTGTTCGGTTGCACCGAGGCCTACATGATCGAGAACGGCAAGGTAACGCAGCCGATCAAGGGCGCCATGCTGATCGGCAACGGGCCGGATGCCATGCATCGTGTGGCGATGATCGGTAACGACATGACGCTCGACACCGGCATCGGCATGTGCGGCAAGGCCGGACAGGGCGTGCCGGTCGGCGTCGGCCAGCCGCATCTCAGGATGAACCAGATGACGGTCGGCGGCACCAGGGTTTGATGCGGCCGGCGGTCCGGCATCGCTGTTTCGAACACCCTGTCCGTCCTGTCGTCCCATTGAGCTATTCGAGCCTTGAATTGGGCGCGATCTTCACTTATCTTACGTTCGTCTTACATCCAGAGGAGCGCCATCATGGCTGCCGCGGAAAAGCTCGTGACCACCGTCTCGACCAAGGGACAGGTCATCCTGCCCAGTTCGATCCGGAAACGGAGAGAATGGGACGCCGGCACACGCCTTCTGGTCGAAGATACCCCGGAGGGAGTGCTACTGAAGCCTGCGCCAGTCTTCGCCGAGACGCGGCCAGAGGACGTGTTTGGATCGCTGCGCTATAGCGGCAGACCGAAGACGTTGGAAGAAATGGACGCGGGCGTGCTCGCCGAAGCGCGGCGGCGCCATGCTCGCGATTGATACCAACCTGATCGTCCGCTACCTGACGGACGATCACCCGACTCAGTCTTCCCGCGCCCGCGCGTTGATCGATAGCCAGCCAGTCTTTGTCGCCGTCACGGTAATGCTGGAGGTCGAGTGGGTGTTGCGCAGCGCCTACGGTTTGGCACCGCTCGAAATCGCCCGCACGCTACGGGCGTTTAGCGGGCTCCCTACGGTAGAGGTGGAAGACGGGACGGTCGTGTCGTCCGCGCTCGACCTCTCGGAAAGGGGATTGGATTTCGCTGATGCGCTGCATCTGGGCAAATCTGCTCACTGCGTTGGCTTCGCGACTTTTGATCGTAAGTTCGTCACGGCAGCGCAGGCGGCTGGATATGACGGCGTGCAAGAAGCATAGCAGTTTATGGCCACCCAGCCTGGCATGAAGGCGACCGTTCAGGCATAGATACCGGAACGAGCGGCCTGCAGGTAAGCGAGAACCTTATCCGTCTTGCCTTCGCGAACCAGATCATAGGCGGTCTTTCCCACCCAGCCGGGATCGGCTGATGTTTGAACCAGATCGCTGCACGCACTTGATCGCCGGTCATCTCGCCGGCCGTCGCCAGAATACGAATGATGGGGCTCAATGCGGCGTCGACCTTGCGCGCTCCGGTCTTAGCGGCAAACGTGTCGCGGGCGATGCCGCTCAGGCCCGCCAGTTCCCGAGCAGTTCAGCCATCCGCTTCGACGAGAGAAACGGCGTCCGCTCCTCGCCGCAGCGCGATGCCGAAATATCAAAGGCTTTGGCTCATTATAAATTTCCTAGAATATTTGACCGGCGTACGCTCAAATGCGCTTTTTTAGTGCGCATTTCACGCCCGATAAATGCTGCTAGCGCCTTCTCTTGGGCTTCTCCAGCAATGCCACTGCCTCGACATGTGGCGACCACAGGAACTGGTCGATCGGGGTTACGCTCTTCAGGGCGTAACCGCCATCGAGGAGGATGCGAAGATCCCGCGCCAGCGTTGCCGGATTGCAGGACACCGCGGCGACCAGCGGCACGTCGGAGCGCGCGATCTGCTTCGACTGGTCCTCGGCGCCGGCGCGGGGCGGGTCGAAGACTACGCCGTCAAAGGCATTCAACTCCTTGAATGTGAGCGGCCTCCGGAACAGGTCGCGACGTTCGCCGGTCACCCGCTTCAGGCCGCTGGCGAAACGGAATGCCCGGTCGAGCGCCGCGAGTGCTGCCGCATCGCCTTCCACCGCGTGAACCTCCGATCTTGCGGCCAGGCGCAGCGCGAAGCTGCCGCAGCCGGCGAAGAGATCGGCGACCTTTTTGGCGCGCGCGAAATGCTGGCCGACAATGTTGGCCATCGCCTGTTCGGCAGCCTCGGTTGCCTGCAGGAAAGCGCCCGGAGGCACTGCGACGGCGACGCCATCAAACAGGACGACCGGTTTCTTTGGTTCGATAATGATCTCGCCGTCGATCGACAGCCTGGCTAGCCCCTCGGCCACGACGAAGTTGGACGCGACGCGGCGCTGGTTCTCGCCGAGCTTGCCGGAATCGTGAACCGCGACATCGAGGCCGGAACCGGTCACCGTCACCGCCATGTGGAACGATTTGGTCGTGGCGCAGATCAGTCCGGCAAGCATCCTCAAACGGTCGAGCGCAGCGACGATCTGCGGCAGCGAGATGGGGCATTCCTCGATCGAAATGATCTCGGATGACAGCGCGCGAACGAAACCGAACTGCATTCCCGCCTCGCTCCGCCGGGCGGTGAAGACGACGCGGCGGCGCGTGTGCGGCGCGCACGGCACCGGCGCGCCGACATCGCAAGCGATGCCCTTGCTCTTCAGCGCATGCACGACCTTTTCGCGCTTCCACCGGTGGTAGGCTTCAGTCTCGAGATGCTGGACGGCGCAGCCGCCGCATGCGCCGAAATGCCGGCACGGCGGATCGACCCGCAACGGCGAAGCCTCAAGGACCGACATCAAGGTGGCGCGATCTTTCTCCCGCGCGGCGGTGACGACCTCTCCCGGCAGCGCGAACGGAATGAAAACCTCGCCGGTTTCCGTCTCGGCGATGCCGTCGCCCTGCGAGCCCAACCTTGCGATCGTGAAACGGGTGCTCATCGCTTCTGGGTCTCGACGTCCTTGATGCCGCCGAGTAGGAACTCGCGGTTGCCGTCGCCGCCTTCTATCGGCGACAGATGCAGCCCCAGCGAGCGCCAGCCGGGAATGGCATCGAGCCAGTCCTGCATCAGGCCGGCAATGCGCGCCGCATCATAGGGGTCCTTCAACAGGCCGCCCTTGCCGATCGCCTCGCGGCCGGCCTCGAACTGCGGCTTGACCAGAAACACAGCCTTTGCGCCGTTCCCGGCCAAGGCAAGCGCCGGCGGCAGCGCCAGTTTCAGCGAGATGAAGCTGACGTCCGAGACGATGAAATCCGGCACACGGCCGCCGAGATCGGCTGCCGACAGTTCGCGCGCATTCAGGCCTTCAATTACCGTCACGCGCGGATCGCCGGCAACATCGGAGTGCATCTGGCCGTGCCCGACATCGATCGCCGTGACATGCGCCGCGCCGCGTTCGAGCAGCACCTGCGTGAAGCCGCCGGTCGAGGCGCCGACATCGAGGGCTTCGCTGCCGGTGGGGTCGAGGCCGAAATGGTCGAGACCAGCCTTCAGCTTCAGTGCGGCGCGCGACACGTAACCTTGCGCCGGATCGTCAACGACGATGTTGCACTCAGGCAGAACGGCCTGGCTTGGCTTGCGGGCGACGATGCCATCGACCGTCACGGTGCCGCGCGCCACGGCATCGCGGGCACGCGAGCGGCTGGCAAACAGGCCGCGGTGGACGAGCAATTCGTCGAGCCTCTGGCGTATGCTGGCTGGCGGAAGGGAAGTCATCGGCCTTCATGGCGAATGCCAACGATGATGGCAAGGATATTGGCGATGAGACAAGGCATGGCTGGAAAAGCGGTGAACGCATCAAGCCGCTCCGCTACCAGTCGAACCTCGCGCCAGGCGCGACGCAATGCTAAGAACGAGATGCCGTTTTGTGGTCGAAACGCGGAGGAGGAAATGCTGACGGGAACCTGCCACTGCGGTGCCGCCCGCTGGACCCTGGAGGGCGATCCCGGTTCGGTCACTGCCTGCAACTGCACACTTTGCCGCCGCTACGGCACGCTCTGGGCTTACGACTATATCGACGAACGCATCCGCCTTGCCGGGCCCGTAAGCGCCTATAGTCGCGTCGGAAAGGCTCATCCTTCACTTGAGATTCTCTTCTGTCCAACGTGCGCTTGCGTCCTGGCCTGGCGCGGTTTGCGTCCCGATGCGGCTGGGCGCTACCGCATCGCCGTCAATGTGAGGCTTGCGCCGCCCGAGGCCGTCGCCGATCTCCCGATCGACCATTTCGATGGTCTCGATACATTCGAGGATTTGCCGAGAGATGGTCGCTGCGTGCGGGATATGTGGTTCTAGTTTCTAGAGTCTCTTCGGGATCATGCTTTAGAATATCTTCCGCGAAACCCGCCGTTCGACGGCCGGCGTCAGACCGTCGCTGCTGTCGCCGGACACCTGCGTGCGCGGCCGGAAACCAGCAGCGTAAACAGCACGTTACGACTGTTCGCCGGCAATTTGATTCAAGCAGTTGAGATTTTGATTCAGACCGGCATCTTGCAGCCAAGTTGAATCGCTTCGGCGTCGCGGGACATGCGTCTAAAAACTAGGCGCGCTGGGCCTGCGCGGTATGCCCCAACGCCACGAACACAGTGCGCACGATGCCGGCGCTGTCCAGCCCGGCATCGGCATACATCTTTTCCGGCTTGGCATGGTCGACGAAGGCGTCGGGCAGCACGAGCGGGCGCACCTTCAAGCCGCTCTCCAGCAGCCCTTCATGGGCCAGGAACTGCAGCACATGGCTGGCGAAGCCGCCGACCGCGCCCTCTTCCACCGTCACCAGGATCTCGTGCGAACGGGCCAGCCGCCGGATCAGGTCCTCGTCGAGCGGCTTGGCAAAACGGGCATCGGCGACCGTGGTCGAAAGCCCGGCCGCGCCAAGCTCCTCGGCCGCGGCAAGGCAATCCTGCAGCCTGGTGCCGAAGGAAAGCAGCGCAACCTTGGTGCCTTCCCTGACGATCCGGCCCTTGCCGATCTCCAATACCGAGCCTCGTTGCGGCATCTCGACGCCAACGCCGTTGCCGCGCGGGTAGCGGAAGGCGATCGGGCCGTCATCGAAGCTTGCAGCGGTGCGTACCATGTGGCGCAGCTCGGCCTCATCGGCCGCGGCCATGACGACGAAACCGGGCAGCGTCGCCAGGAAGGTCGTGTCGAAGGCGCCGCAATGGGTGGCACCATCGGCGCCGACGAAGCCGGCGCGGTCGATCGGAAAGCGCACCGGCAATTTCTGGATCGCCACGTCGTGGACGACCTGGTCGTAGGCGCGCTGGAGAAAGGTCGAGTAGATCGCGGCGAAAGGCTTGAAGCCTTCCGTGGCAAGGCCGGCGGCGAAGGTAACCGCATGCTGCTCGGCGATGCCGACATCGAAGGTCCTCGCCGGAAACGCTTCGCCGAACAGGTCAAGCCCGGTGCCGTTCGGCATGGCGGCGGTGATGGCGACGATGCGGTCGTCCTCTCGGGCCTCCTGGATCAGACTTTCGGCAAACACCTTCGTATAGCTCGGCGCATTGGCGGGCGCCTTGGCCTGGGCGCCGGTGATGACGTCGAATTTGTTGACGCCATGATATTTGTCGGCCGCGGCCTCGGCCGGGGCGTAGCCCTTGCCCTTCTGGGTCACGACATGGATCAGCACCGGGCCGTCGGCATTGTCGCGGACGTTCTTCAGCACCGGGATCAGGTGCTCGAGGTTGTGACCGTCGATCGGACCGATGTGGTAGAAACCCATCTCCTCGAACAGCGTGCCGCCGGTGACGTAACCGCGCGCGTGCTCGACCGCGCGCTTGATGGCGCGATCGGCGCGCTCGCCAAGATAGGACGTCAGCTTCTTGCCGAAATCGCGCAACCCAAGATAGGTCTTGCCTGAGGCGAGCCGCGCCAGATAGGCGCTCATCGCACCGGTCGGCGGGGCGATCGACATGTCGTTGTCGTTCAAGATGACGATCAGCCGGGCATCGAGTGCGCCGGCATTGTTCATCGCCTCGTAGGCCATGCCGGCCGACATGGCGCCGTCGCCGATGACGGCAATGACATTGTTGCGGCCATCGGACAGATCGCGCGCCATCGCCATGCCGAGGCCGGCTGAAATCGAGGTTGAGGAGTGGGCTGCGCCAAACGGATCGTATTCGCTCTCGACGCGACGCGTGAAGCCGGACAGGCCGCCCTCCTGCCGCAGCGTGCGGATGCGGTCGCGGCGGCCGGTCAGGATCTTGTGCGGATAGGCCTGGTGGCCGACGTCCCAGATCAGCCGGTCGTCCGGCGTGTTGAAGACGTAGTGCAGCGCGACAGTCAGTTCGACCACGCCGAGGCCGGCGCCGAGATGGCCGCCGGTGTGGGAAACGACGTCGATCAGTTCGGCGCGAAGCTCTGACGCCAGCTGCGGCAGGTCGGCTTCGGCAAGCGTGCGCAAATCGGCTGGGACGCGGACCTTGTCGAGAAGCGGCGTATCGGGCTTTGCGTTCACTGTTTGCGAGCCTGGTCAGATTTTCTGTTCATCGTGAAATATGCCGCTGGCCGGCGAATGTAAATGTGGCGGTAACGCGCATCAGCTTTCGGGCAGCGGGATGAACTCTTGCTCGTCTCCAGGAACGATATCGAAGCGGCCCGTCTTCCATTCTTCTTTCGCCTGCTCGATGCGTTCCTTTGAGGACGATACGAAATTCCACCAGATATAACGTTTCGAACCGAGCGAAGCGCCGCCAAACAGCATGAAATGGGCGCCGCCCTCCGATGAAACAACGATCTCATCGCCGGGCCGGAAAACCAGCAGCCGCTCGGCCGGGAAGCGGTCACCGGATATCGAAACCTCGCCTGCCAGCGTATAGATGGCGCGCTCCTCGGCGTCGGCCGGGATCTTCACGCTGGCACCCGGCGCCAACCTGAGATCGGCATAGAGCGTGTCCGAAGCGGTGGCGACCGGGGAGCGCAGCCCGGACAATGCACCGATGACGATACGGCCGCTGACACCCTCTGCATCGATTTCGGGCAGGCGCAGGGCCGCGGTGTTTTCGAAGACCGGCGCGACCTCTTCCTTGCCGTCCGGCAGCGCCAGCCATGTCTGCAGGCCGGAAACCGACATCGGCAAGCCGCGCAGTTCTTCCGGCGTGCGCTCCGAATGGACGATGCCGCGGCCGGCGGTCATCAAATTCACGTCGCCGGGCTGGATCACCATCTCGGTGCCGAGCGAATCGCGGTGCCTGATCTTGCCGTCGAACAGGTAAGTCACCGTCGACAGGCCGATATGCGGATGCGGGCGCACGTCGAGCGCCTGGCCGGCCCGCAGAACGCCTGGACCCATGCGGTCGAAGAAGATGAAGGGTCCGACCAGCCGGCGCCTGGCCGTCGGCAAGGCGCGGCGAACCTGAAATCCGCCGATGTCCTTGGCATTCGGAATGACCATCAGTTCGATCTGATCGCTGGCGAAGGCATCGCCCATCTGCGGATCGTTTCCGGGAAAGAAGCTCACGCGGTCCCCTCAGGCGAAGCGAAGTGCAGATTTGGCCTTCGCCTTGGCCGCCACCTCTTCGCGATTGCGCGGATGCTGCGTCGTCTCGAGGCTGTCGAGCAATTCACGCGCCGAGGCGGCAATGGCCTCGACGGCATGGTCGAACGCATGCTGGTTCTGTTTCGACGGCCGTGTCGTTCCGCTCAGCTTGCGGACAAACTGAAGTGCGGCATCGCGGACCTCGTCATTGGTTGCCGGGGGATCGAAATTGAACAGGGTTTTGATGTTTCTGCACATCGTTCGCAATCTCCTCTCGTCCTGGAGCCGCTTCAAACGGGATGAGTTTTACCCTCAATCGTGATGATGTCCAAAGCCGGTAAGCACAATCGTCGTTCGAGGCCGCGCCTCAGTCCGCATCCAGCGGCTCTGTCCCCACCGGCTTGCCGTCACGCGACAGCCTGATTTTCTCGACCTTGTCCTCGGCCGCTTTCAGCAGCCGGTCGCAATGCGCCTTCAGCGCCTCGCCGCGCTCGTAAATGCGGATCGACTGGTCGAGCGGCACGTCGCCGCGCTCCAGATCGTCGACGATCCGTTCCAGCGCCTCGAGCGCCTGCTCGAAGCTCATCGCCTTGACGTCCTCGTTGGTCTCACCAGCCATCATCTATCCCTTCATCAGCCGCCCGACATGGGCGGCGACCGAAAATGCCAATCCCTGCAGATCGTAGCCGCCCTCGAGAACGCTGACGAGCCGGTTGCGGCTATGGCGCCCGGCTCGTTCGAGCAACTGGCCGGTCGCCCAGTCGAAATCATCCTCGGTCAGGTTGATCTCGGCCAGCGGATCGCGGTGGTGGGCGTCGAAACCGGCGGAGATGATGATGAGATCGGGCGCAAAATTGTCGAGCGCCGGCAGGATGCGTGACAGAAAGGCGTCACGGAAAACATCGCTGCCGCTCTGCGGCGCCAGCGGCGCGTTGACGATGTTGCCGGCGCCGGTTTCGCTCGCGGCGCCGGTTCCCGGGTAAAGCGGCATCTGGTGTGTCGAGCAATAGAGCACCGACGGATCGTCCCAGAAGATGTCCTGCGTGCCGTTGCCGTGATGCACATCCCAGTCGACGACGGCGACACGGCCGGCGCCATGGTTCTTCTGCGCGTAGCGTGCCGCGATCGCCGCGGTGTTGAACAGGCAAAAACCCATGGAGGTGGTCTTTTCGGCATGATGGCCGGGCGGCCGTGCGGCGACGAAGACGTTCTCGGCACGGCCGGTGAAGACGTCATCGACCGCGGCGTTGGCAGCTCCGATCGCGGTCACGGCAGCCTGCCAGCTCTTCGGGCTGGCGGTGGTATCGGCGTCGATACGGGCGATGCCGGTGTCCGGTATCGCTGCACGGACACGTTCGACGAATTCGGGCGGATGCGCGTAGAGAATGGTTGCCTCGTCGCCTTCAGGCGCCTGGACGCGATCGAGCGCCGCGAAGGCCTCGTCGTCAAGCACACGCTCTATGGCGCGCAGACGGTCCGGCCGCTCCGGATGACCGGGCGGTGTTATGTGCTCGAGGAAAATCGGATGCGTGTAAAGTCTCGTGACCATGCCCCGATATAGGCGCGCCTTACCGCTTTGGCCATGTTTTCGCGCGCTGGTGACGCGATGTTCAACAGGGTTTAGGCAACCGGCGTCGGCCGAGCCCACCGCGAGCCGCCTGGGATTGGCGAAAAGATGATCTCAGGCCGGTGATCGGTCAACCTCGGGCTGCATCGCTGACGGTCGATCAGGTTGATGCAGCCTGCCGGTGCGATTGAGCAGCCCCTCCAGAAGAACCTTGAACGCCTTCACTGCCTTCTTCGACGTCGCTTCGGGATCGTTCGAATTTGCGATCCACTGCGCCGCATGCAGCGAGGCGCCGCTGACCAGCCTTGCCGCGGCTTCGGGATCGACGGCGAGAATTGTCCCCTCGTCGCTCAGTCTTTGCAGGCTCTCTGTCATCGAGCGGATGCATGTGCTCTGGCTTGGCCATTGCGATGGATCGCCGAGCACCGCCGGCCCGTCGCGAAGCACGATACGCTGGATCTCCGGCTCCAGCGCCATCTCGATATAGGCGGTGCATTCGTCGACAAAGCCCTGCCAGAGATTGTCCGGCTTGGCCGAAACGACCTTCAGCCGGGCTGCCATTTCGGCGTCGATCTCGGCGATAACCGCCTGGAGCAGGCCCTTCTTGTCGCCGAAGTGATGATAGAGCGCACCGCGCGTCAGCCCGGCCGATGCCGTGAAGTTATCCATCGAGGCTTCGGCATAGCCGAGCGTGCCGAAGGCCTGGCGCGCCGCGGCAATCAGTTTGGCGCGGGTCTCGGCAATCATCTCCTTGCGTGGTTTGTGCATGCACTGGCCCTATTAACATACGCTTCGCATGCCAATTGACATACGCCACGTATGATCTATTTAAACTCATACGCTACGTATGTAATCGCCGAACCGGCCGTTGTCGAGGAGCCAGACCATGCAAAATCCCTATTCCCAGATCTTTCGCGCGCCGGGCGCCAAGGGCTTTGCTGCCGCCGGGTTCGTTGCCCGGCTGCCGATGGCCATGGCTCCGATCGGGATCGTCGCAATGCTGTCGCAGACCGATGGCCAATACTGGCTGGCCGGTGCCGTTTCCGCGACATATGCGCTGGCCAACGCTTTCGTCGCCCCGCAGGTATCGCGACTGGTGGACCGCCTCGGCCAGACGCGGATTGTGGTGCCGACCACCATGATTTCCGCGCTCGCCTTCGCGATCCTGATTGCAGCGACCAATCAGCATTGGCCGATATGGACGCTATTCGTCTCGGCGCTGCTCGCCGCCGTCATGCCCAGCATCCCGGCAATGGTGCGCGCACGCTGGACCGAAATCTTCCGCAACCGCCCCGAGTTGAACACGGCGTTCGCCTTCGAGTCGGCGGCGGACGAACTGGTCTACATCGCCGGCGCATCGCTGTCGGTCGGACTGAGTGTCGCGCTTTTCCCGGAAGCGGGAGTGCTCGCGAGCACATTGTTCCTGGCCTTCGGTTCGACGGCCTTCATCCTGCAGCGCTCGACCGAACCGCGAGCGCGACCGGTGGAACACGGTTCGGGCGGCTCGGCAATCCGCCTGCGGCCGGTCCAGATCATCACCTTGGCCCTGATCTTCATCGGCGCGACCTTCGCCACCACGGAGGTGAGCACCGTGGCGATCACCAAGGAGCTTGGCCAGCCGGGCGCCGCCAGCTTCGTCATCGGCGTCTACGCGCTCGGATCGTTCGTCGTCGGCATCGTCATCGGCGCCCTGAACCTGAAAGTGCCGCTGCAGATTCAGCTTGCCATCGCAATCGCCATCATTGCGCTCACCACGCTGCCGCTGCTCGTCGCCGACACCGTGCCGCTGCTGGCACTGGCCGTCTTCGTCAGCGGCGTGGCGATTTCGCCGACCTTCATCACGGCATTCGGCCTGATCGAACGGCGCGTGCCCGAGGCGGTGCTGACCGAAGGCGTGACCTGGGTGATGACCGGCATCGGCATCGGCATGGCGCTCGGCTCGTTCGCCGCCGGCTGGGTGGTGGACGCTTTCGGCGCGCAGAACGGGTTCTGGGTATCGGTGGCATCGGGCACAATCGCGCTGGTCATCGTGCTCGCCGGCCAGCGCAGCCTTGCCGCGCCGAACTGCGACATGGCGGCATGCGACGCAGCCGCGGTCGCTGCGGAATAGTTTCCGGTGCGTCCGGCCCCGAGCCGGGGCCGGACGCATACCAGCACCGTGAGAATGGCCTAAAGAATCTCGGTCTTGGCGATGTGGATGCCAAAACCTTCGAGGCCGACATAATGGCGCTCGCGCGAGGCGATCAGATTTATCGAGGAAATTCCGAGATCCTTGAGGATTTGCGCGCCGAGGCCGATCTCGCGCCATTCGTTTTCGCGGCGGCGAGCCTCTTCGTGATCCTCGCGGTCGCCGGCAGCCGGGCGCTTGCGCTCCTGATGGGCGACGCCGACTGAGCCTTCGCGCAGATAGACGATGACGCCGCGCTTACGCTCGCCCATCGTCTTCATGATGGCGTCCAGTCTGTGGCTGGTGCCGAACACGTCGCTGACCACGTCCTCGGAATGAAGGCGCACCGGCACCTCCTCGCCGTCGCGGATGTCGCCGAAGACGATCGCTACATGATGCATCGAATCCCAGGGCAGCGTGTAGGTGAAGACCTGTGCCTTGCCGCCTGCCGTCTCAATGTCGGAACAGGCGACACGCTCGACCAGCGTTTCCTTGCGCTGCCGGTAGGCGATGAGGTCGGCAACCGAGATCTGCTTCAACCCGTGCTTTTCGGCGAAGGCCTGCACCTGCGGCCCACGCATGACGGTGCCGTCATCGTTGACCAGCTCGGAAATGACGCCGACCGGCGGCAGGCCGGCGAGCTTGCAGAGGTCGACAGCGGCCTCGGTATGGCCCGAACGCATCAGCACGCCGCCTTCGCGCGCGATCAGCGGAAAGATGTGGCCGGGCCGGACGAAATCGGAGGCGCCGACATTGCCGTTGGCGAGATTGCGCACCGTCAGTGTGCGGTCGTCCGCTGAAATGCCCGTCGTGGTGCCGTGCTTGAAATCGACGCTGACGGTAAAGGCGGTGGTGTGGGCCGAATCATTGTCGGCGACCATCGGCGACAGGTTGAGCCGCTTGGCTTCCTCGCGCGGCATCGGCGTGCAGACGATACCCGACGTGTTGCGAACGATGAACGCCATCTTTTCCGCCGTGCAATGAACGGCGGCTACGATCAGGTCGCCCTCGTTCTCGCGGCCGTCATCGTCCATAACGACGACGATCTCGCCGCGCTCGAAGGCGCGCAGGGCTTCGACGATCTTCTTCTGGTCGTAAGGCATAAGTGCTCGCTTCGCTCGCAGGGACTAGGGGAGTAGGGCAGTACGGGAGTAGAGAAAAGGAAAAAATGCTGTCGTGGGAGCTGCGTAACCTGCTCCCCTACTCTACTCCCTACTCCCTTCCCGTTTGTCCCCGATGACGCAGATAATGATCGGCAATGGCGCAGGCAACCATCGCCTCGCCGATCGGTACGGCGCGGATGCCGACGCACGGATCGTGCCGGCCCTTGGTCATGATCTCGACGTCGTTACCGTCCTTGTCGATCGACTTTCGCGGCGTCAGGATCGACGAGGTCGGCTTGACGGCGAAACGCGCGACGATCGCCTGGCCGGTCGAGATGCCGCCGAGGATGCCGCCGGCATTGTTGGACAGGAAGACCGGCTTGCCGTCATTGCCCATGCGCATCTCATCGGCATTCTCCTCGCCGGTGATGCGGGCGGCCTCGAAACCGTTGCCGATCTCGACACCCTTGACGGCGTTGATCGACATCAGGCCGGCGGCGATGTCCTGGTCGAGCTTGGCATAGATCGGCGCGCCAAGCCCCGCCGGAACGCCGTCGGCGACGATCTCGATGACCGCACCAACCGAGGAGCCCGCCTTGCGGATGCCGTCCAGATATTTGGTGAAGACGGCGACGGACGCCGGATCGGGCGTGAAGAACGGGTTTTCGGCGTCGCCGACGAAATTCCAGTTCCAATTGGCGCGATCGATCGATTTATCGCCCATGGACACCAGCGCGCCGCGCACCACCATGCCGGGCACGACCTTGCGGGCAAGCGCTCCGGCCGCCACCCGCGCCGCCGTCTCACGCGCCGAGGAGCGGCCGCCGCCGCGGTAGTCGCGCAGACCGTATTTGACCTCGTACGTGTAATCGGCATGGCCCGGCCGGAACTGGCGGGCGATGTCGCCATAATCCTTCGAGCGCTGGTCGACATTCTCGATCAGCATCGACACCGGCGTGCCGGTCGTGATCATCGTCTCGCCGTCCTCATCGAGGACGAAGCCGGACAGGACCTTCACCTCATCCGGTTCGCGACGTTGCGTCACAAAACGTGACTGGCCGGGGCGGCGCTTGTCGAGTTCGGCCTGGATCTCGTCGCGAGTGAAGCGGATGCCTGGCGGACAGCCGTCGACGACGCAGCCCAACGCCGGCCCGTGGCTTTCGCCCCAGGTGGTGACGCGGAAAAGATGGCCGAACGTGTTGTGCGACATGGAACCAGCCCTGCCGGCGTCGGAGCCGGCCTAGCGCATAACCCCGAAAATCGGAGCGATTTTCGGAAAGGATCATGCACAAAATCAAAAGTGCTACAGCGTTCCTTGCGCGTCCAGGAGGACGCGCGGCGCTGTCGCCTGCCTTCTATTGGCGTTTTCCACAGTGGTCAAACTGTGATCCGGCGGATTTAGTTTTGACACATTCGATTGGTTTCTGCTCAGTTCCGTTCCGTTGGACCGAGCCGCTGTACCGGCAATGATTAAAGAGGACGATGATGCGTATCCTGATTGGCGCTGTTGCCGCCACGCTGTTGATCTCCACCGCCGCCTTCGCCGGCCAGACCGAAGGCCTGATCAAGAAGGTCGACAAGGATGCGCTGACGCTGACGCTGGACGACGGCAAGTCCTACAAGCTGAACGCCGAAACCGACCTCGATGCGCTGAAGCCAGGCATGGACATCGTCCTCGCCTATGACGTGACGAATGGCGAGAATGTCGTCACCGATATGGAACTGCCGGACACCGGATCGACGGAATAGGGCGCGTCGATATTCAGCTGAGGCCGGCCCGACCTGATCTCAACATACGTCATCGGTCTCAAAGCCACTCCAGGCGCCGGCCGTCCAGTCTGAGCACGCGGTCCTGCGGCACTTCCATGCTGACCGCATCTTGTTCGGACATCCCCAGTACCAAGCGGAACATTACGCGCATGACGCCACCATGGGTCACGCAGACCGTCTGGCGATCGAGCGCGTCGAACCACGGCTTCACCCGTTCGAGCAGCATCTGGTAGCTTTCGGCGCCTTCGCCGGGCGGCTGGAAGTTCCATTTATCGAGGCGTCGGTGCCTGGTCGAACCGGGATCGTTCGCCTCGAGTTCGGCAAAGGTGAAACCCTGCCAGTCGCCAAAGCTCAATTCCACGAGCAGCGGCTCGGTACGATAGGCGTGCGGATCGAGCTTCATCGCCGCGCGCAGGCGCTCCATCGTCTCGCGCGTGCGCCGCATCGGGCTGGCGACAAAGTCGAAATCCTCGGGCTTGTCGATGAGTTCGGCCAGCCTGCGCCCGTTGCGGCTAGCCTGCTCGCGGCCAAGCTCGTCGAGGTCGGTATCGGCCTGCCCCTGCAGCCGGGCCTCGGCGTTCCACGCCGTCTGGCCGTGGCGCACGATATAGACGAGCGGGTACATCAGGTCTTCCGGAGGAGGTCAGGCGGTGGCGTCAGTCCTTGACCGTCGAAATATCCGGCGCGTCGACCGCCTTCATGCCGACGACATGATAGCCGGAATCGACATGATGGATCTCGCCGGTGACGCCACGCGAAAGGTCGGACAGGAAATAGACGCCGGAATCGCCAACCTCCTCCTGCGTGACCGTCTGCTTCAACGGCGAATTGTATTCGTTCCATTTCAGGATATAGCGGAAATCGCCGATGCCGGATGCGGCAAGCGTCTTGATCGGGCCGGCGGAGATCGCGTTGACACGGATCTTCTTGGCGCCGAGATCGACGGCCAGATAGCGCACGCTGGCTTCGAGTGCCGCCTTGGCGACACCCATGACGTTGTAGTGCGGCATCACCTTTTCCGCGCCGTAATAGGTCAGCGTCAGCAGCGAGCCGCCGTCGGTCATCAGCGCCTCGGCACGTTTGGCAATGGTCGTGAAGGAATAGACCGAAATATCCATGGTGCGCAGGAAATTATCGCGCGTCGTCTCGACATAGCGGCCGGTCAGCTCGTCCTTGTCGGAAAAGGCGATAGCGTGGACGAGGAAATCGAGCTTGCCCCAATGGCTGGCGATATCGGCGAACACCGCATCGAGGCTGGCCGGGTCGGTCACATCGCAATGGCCCGCGACATGCGCGCCCAGTTCCGCCGCGAGCGGCTCGACACGTTTCTTGAACGCCTCGCCCTGATAAGTCAGCGCGATCTCGGCGCCGTGATCGACACAGGCCCTGGCGATGCCGTAAGCGATCGAGCGATTGTTGGCGATGCCAAGGATAAGGCCGCGCTTGCCGGCCATAAGGCCCCGTTCACCCGCCATGTCAGCGCTCTCCGCAAGGTTCTCTGCTTTGTGGAGTGCCTATCGCACAGCCACAGTGCCCCTTCAAGCGTTCAAAGCGGACAGTTCGGGGGACAAAGCCGCTGGTCTACAGAGCCGCGCGTCCTTTCGGGCGCGCAAAGGACGCTGTAGCGCTTTGACCTTGCAGCCGTGGGCCAGTGGAAAAATCCGACGCCAGTATCGGTGTCACGGCGGAAGATGACCCTTTGGCGGAAGTTTCGTTGGCCAGCGGCCGAAGTCACGGTCATGACCCCGAGCCGACTTCCATACTTTGGGCCGTGGACGACCGCTTTGCGGTGCGCCGGGAGCGGACGTCTGGGCTTAGGCCGTCGAATGTCTGCCTTTGGACAAAAAATTTGACGTTGAGTCCGCCAACCCACAGGCGAGAGGTCCTGAGCAGCCGTCGCACCTTCCGGCGATCGCCGCTCAGTAATTTGTGCTCTGTCATACTTTTGATAGTATGCCCTGTCAGCGAGGGTGACATGTCGCATAAGAGCCGAGTTGATGTTCCGAAGGCGGGGACTGGCTCGCGCCTTCCGATCGGCAAAGGGTTGATGGATGACGGTGTCGAGACCCGTCACGAACGGCGCATACTAACCGCTCTTTGCTACGATCTCGTAGGCTCCACCGAGCTGCTGGGCCTGCTCGGCATCGAAGATTTTGAGGAACTTATCTTGGCGTTTCAAATGGCCGCCAAGGAAGCGATTGTATCGTGCTCCGGAACCGTGACGGTCGAGGTCGGCGACGGCGGCGTCGCTGTGTTCCCAGTCGATCTGGGTGCGAAGGATGCGGCGTCGCTGACGATCAGCGCCGGGCTTGGGATCGTCAGGGCGTGCAAGCTCCTTGCCGCGGAGAAAGGGAGGAGCGACCTGCATGTAAGGGTAGGCGTGGCGACCTCGATGACGCTAATCCTGAAGGGCGACACCGCTGTAGCGCAGGACACGGTAACCGGCCCTGCATTTGCGCTGGCAACCAGGCTGCAGGCAATTGCCCGGCCGGATACCGTCGTCGTGTGCAACGAGACGCGTAATCTGGCACGGCGCTCACACGTATTTAGCTTCTACGGTTCTCACGTCATCAAAGGCTTCGCGCAACCCGAGCAGGTCTGGCAGGCGCTGAGTCACAAGCGGGGGGTAGACCGTTTCTCCGCGTTCGGACGCCTCACCAGCCCCTTGGTCGACCGTACGGATGAGGCCGAGCTGATCCACGAATGTTGGAATGAGGCCGTTTCGGGACGTGGCCAAGTCGTAGTGATCGAGGGCGAGGCCGGCATTGGCAAGTCGCGCATCCTACACGAGGTGCGCCGGCGAACGCGCTTCCAACGCAACAGGTTGCTCCTCTTCCAATGTATGCCAGGCGACTCGCGTTCGACGCTGTATCCACTGCGGCAGGCGATGCTGGGCAATTTCGACGACGGCGAGCGTGCACTCACCCCTGCGCTTGTAGCAGAGGTGTTCGCAGCACATGACATTCACGACGCCGAAGTCGTCGACATCTTTTCTTTTCTGCTCGGCGTGGAAGGCGCGAGGTCCGGTTTCCATGAGATGGATCCGGAAGTGATCCGAGAGAAAGCCGGTTGGGCTGCGCGCCATGCGTTACAAGCAACGTGCGCCAGTGGCCCAGTGATCTTGATCGCTGAGGATATTCACTGGATCGACCTTACGTCGAAGCAACTGCTGGGTGAACTTGCAAAACTGGTTCCTAGTTGCCCCGTGCTCTTGATCGCAACGACGAGGCCGGGATCTGGCGACTGGCTGGATGAAAAAAGCAAGCATGTCCTGCTCGCTCCCCTTGAGCATGCCGACACCTTGCGGGCAATCGCGACGATGTGGCCTCAGGGCAAGCGAGCGCCCGCGCCTGAGCTGATAGAGTTGGTCGAGCGCGTCACCGGCGGTGTACCCCTGTTCATCGAGGAGGTTTGCCAATGGATGGCGGAGAATGCCGCTAGCGGTACTGAGCACCTGCCACAGGGTGTTTCGCTCGGCCGCGCGGCGGTGTTGGAAACAGTGTTGGACGCCCGGCTCGAGCCTCTCGGCCGCGCCCGCGAGGTGGCGCGCGCGGCCGCCGTCGCCGGCAACAGATTCAGCCTGGACTTGCTGTCGGCGCTCTTGCCGGAATTTGACCCGGGCACAATCTCTGCGGCGCTCAATGCCCTGGCCGAGGCTGGCTTCGTACGCGCCAGGCATGCAGCAGCAACAGTGTACGCGTTTCGGCATGCGCTTATCCAAGAAACGATCTATAGTGGAACACTACGGAAACGGCGCCGGACCCTGCATCAGCGTCTTTATGCGGTGGCTAGTGGCAACCGCAGCCTCGTTGGCTGGCTAACAACGGCAGCTCTTGCCGATCATGCTGAGCGAGGTGGCCTGCTTGACGAAGCGATCGGCGAGTTCGTCAATGCCGGCATGGAAAGCTCGTCCCGCTCGGCTATGGCTGAGGCAAGGCAGCTGCTCGAGCATGCCATTGCGCTTTGCGGGCAGGTTTCTGATCATGACAAACGGGATGCGCTGCGGCTCTCGGCGATGGTGGCGCTCGGGCCGATATTGACCGCTGTCGAAGGGCCAAATTCCGAGCACGCCCGCAGGCTCTACGACGAAGGCGTAAATATCGCACGGCGTCGGCCGATAGCGGAGCGCGCCAAGTGGTTCCCGATCTATTGGGGTTGGTGGTTCACGGGTTCGGTCGTTGATGGCGAGCGGGCGCAGGCCGTCGTCAGTGATCTAAAGGAGGTTAACGACCCCGAGATTCAGCTTCAGGCTAGGCACTGCTTGTGGGCAGTCGATTTCAATCGCGGAGACCATGGAGGATGCATAGCCGCGGTTGATGCTGGATTGCCGCACTATGACGTGGGCCAGGGGCACGCGAATGCCACGCGTTTTGGGGGGCACGACGCGCGCGTGTGCGGCTTGGCGCATCGTGCACTGTCGCTGTGGTTCTCGGGACGTGCAACGAGCGCTCTCCGCTCCATGTCGGAGGCCCGCCGCTGGGCTCAGCAGACTGGCCATGTCAGCAGCATCGCGCATGCCTGTATCAACGGCGCGATGCTGAGTTGCTATCGCCGCGACTTCGCTTCGTTGCGTGACGTGATTGAGGATCTGCGGCAGCTGACCGCGCTTCATCACCTGCCTTCGCTAGTCGTCTCGGCACAAATCTTCGAGGGCTGGTGCGATGGCAACGCTGGCCACCTCGAGCGGGGCAAGGACAAGATGCGTGAGGCCCTCGGCCTGCATGGACAAGTGCAGACACCTGAGGACGAGCCCGTCTATTGCGGCATGCTGGCGGAACTTCTCGCGCGCTCGGGTGAGATCAGTGGCGCGCTTGCCCTGCTTCATTCGGCGGTGGCGCAGGCCGAGGCGGGTGGCAGTCGATATTGGCTGGCGGAACTACATCGGCGAATTGCACAACTTCTCGTCCTTGACGGCGCGGCAGCTGGCCAGGTGGCAGCTGCCCTTGAGAAGAGCCTCAATACTGCAGCCGAGCAAAATGCCGTGCCCATCCTCATCGCGGCCTACGAGACGCTCAGCGTGTCAAATCTCTCGCCCGTCCTGCTTCGGAGCTACAACGACCGTATCGAAGCGGCAAGGAAGTCGGTTGAGCCCGGCGAACCGCTGATCGTCAACCCTGAGCCGGAACTGCGGGCCAGCCGATAGTGGAACAATATGAGCGCCTTGGTCCTCCGGCAGACGAAGCGCTGACGTATCTGATGTCGATGCGACAAGCGTTGGGCATCACCCGTATTGCGGACATTACCGGCCTGGACCGTGTCGGCATCCCGGTCGTGCAGGCAACGAGGCCGTTCTCGTTTTCAAACGCGGTCGCGCAGGGAAAGGGTGCCAGCCTGGCTCGCGCTGCCATATCGGCCATTTTGGAATCCGCTGAGAGCTTTTTCGCCGAGCGCATCGAATATCTTGATGCAGCTTACGCTTCGGCCACTTTACTCGGCATACCCTACGGGCGATTTGAGACGTGGCTGCGAGAGCCCGCCCCTGCTGATTGGCGCGGCCGAAAAATCGCTTGGATGGAGGCGGAGAACCTGCTGGGCGGCGGCCGCGACTTCGTTCCGCTGGAATTGGTGCACACGGCCTATCTCGTACCGCCCAGCCCCTGTGACGGAATTTTCACGCCAACCACAACCGGACTGGCGGCCGCGCTTGATGAAGCAGACGCCATCACACACGGCATATTGGAATGCGTCGAACGCGATGCGATCGCCCGCGCTCTCAAGACGCATGGTTTTCTGCAACACCAGCGAATCGATCCAGCGACCATCGATGACGCAAGGGTCTTGGCTTTATTGGATGAACTCGCACGAAAAGACATGATCGTCGGCCTTTGGCTCGCGCCGTCGCCTGTTGGCCTGCCTGTGATTTGGTGCCATCTGATGGAGAGCAATCCTCGAGAGACGGCATTGCTCCATCTGCCGGCCGACGGCTCGGCCGCTGCATTCGATCCGGCGGCAGCTGCCGTCCAAGCGATCCATGAGGCGGCGCAGGCGCGGCTTGCGGCGATCTCGGGTGCGCGCGACGACATGACCCGGGCGTCTTATCCGAAATATCCCGACTGGCAGCTTATCGAGGCGCACCGCCAGCTGATCACCGGCGGCCGCAAGGACGTGAGTTTCGCCCGCCAGCCTGCCGATCGAGCGGCGAGCGGGCAGACCTTGCGTGGCAGCCTTCTCGCACGACTGGAGGAAAGCGGAATCAGCGCGGTGTATCTGATCCGCCTCAACACCAGCCCTTGGAACCGACTGTCGGCCGTCAGGATAGTTATCCCGCAATTGTACCCTTTAGTGGAGTGACCGGATGCGACCTCGGCTCGTTTTCACCGGCCCCACGCTATCGCATCCAGAGGCACAGCAGGTGGCCGACGTGATCTGCCTGGCGCCCGCGGTACAAGGCTCGATCATAGCCGCGGTGCAGCGTTATGACCCGGCTGCAATTGTCATCATAGACGGCGCTTTCCAGGCTGAGCCGGCAGTGAGGCACAAGGAGATACTGTGGGCGATCAGCCAGGCCATCCCGGTAATTGGTGCGGGAAGCATGGGAGCCTTGCGAGCCGCCGAGCTTTACCCGTACATGCACGGCGTTGGCCTTATCTATCGATGGTATCGCCGCTTCGCTTTCCTGCCTGATGACGCAGTGGCAGTGCTGTACGGTCCGAAGGCGGTGAATTTTTCGCCACTAACGCACGCTTTGGTTGATTTGCGAATAACCGTCCGCGCCGCTTGGAGGCGGAACCTGATCTCCACCGATTTGTCAGGAAAGCTTGGGAATACGGCCCGGAACCTCAATTTTAGGGAACGTACGCTGTCGCGAATGGTCCGCGAGACATTACCGGAAGCCGGTGACCATGATATCGAAGCCTGCCGGCAAATTCTCGCAGGAGCTTTCGTTCAGCAAAAGAAACGCGACGCACTGTCGGCTCTGCAACTTATGAGAGAAAAGGCATTGGTGCCGGCGGAATTGAAGAATTTCAGAATGACGGTCGCGTTTGTCCAGGATTTGGAGGACGCCGGCTTAGCAATCTGACGACAGAGTTGCCGGTGATACCTGGTGCAATTTACGAAGTGCAGGCTTCGTGCTAGTGTTGCCGACTATGAGAGGGGCCGCGCAGTTGAACGCGCTCGATGTCGCCGGTCGGGCGGGGATGTCGGCTGGAACGCGCTTCCTGCTATACCCACAAGCGCCTCACGTTTCTGGGTACGAGAAACCCGAGGCGGTCTGGATTTCAACATCGCCTGGTTTGATCCATCCGGGCCCGGAGGATCATCGCATATACGTGCGTGATCCCGTGCTGGACAAGCAGCCGTACGAGTATCCTTACCTGCCGCCCTTTGTTGGCGCGTATTTCCCACCAGCCGAACCCGGCCTTGATGGTCATTTCGACCACCTCTCTCTTCAGTCGCGCCAGTTCCTGGCAGCGCATGCGTTCGCGGCCGCGAGCCGGGTGCTGGACATCTGGGAAAGCTATCTGGGCAAGCCGATTGTCTGGTACTTCGCCGAAACATACGAGCGGCTTGAGATCATTCCCTGGCTTGACTGGGAGAATGCGCAATCGGGGTTTGGATATCTGGAGCTTGGCCGCGAGCGTGGAGCCGACGGGCGCGGCCATCCGTACGCCCTCAACTTCGACGTGATCGCGCACGAAATGGGTCACGCCATACTCTTTTCTCTCTTCGGAGTGCCCACGCAAGGCCTGCAGGACGGCGACTTCGGGCCGTTCCACGAAGCCAACGCCGATCTTATTTCGCTGCTTTCGTTCCTGCATTTCGACAGCGGGATGGATCGATTGTTACGGCACAGCCAGGCAAACCTGCTTGTCCTCAACGAGCTCAACCGCATCGCCGAACTGACGGGCGACCGCCAGATCCGCCTTGCCAGTAACTCGCGCAAGATGACGGAAGTGACCGAAGAGATTCATGACCGGTCTCGCCCATTCACGGGAGCGGTGTTCGATACTCTGGTCGATCTCTACCATGCCGGCCTGGTGCGGCAGGGCTTGGCCGACGAGCGCCTGCTTGGCTTCGACATCAGGCAGGTTGGCGAAGCCGACATGCGGCACATCTCCGACTTCACGGGCGATGCATTCCGGGCCCGTCCGTTCCTTTTTAAGACCGAGCTAATCAAGGCGCGCGACGATGTCGCGCTTGGGCTTGCGCGCGCGTGGACACGCCTCGATGCCGATCATCTCACATTCGCAGTCGCAGCCTCCACCATCATCGAAGTGTCCGACCGCATCCGCCCGGCCATAGCGGCAAGCTTCGAAGAGAATTTCAGGTGGCGGGAAATTTTATGAATTGGTGATTGCAACGGAGGGTAACAACATGAGCGACGATTTTCATCGACCGACTTACACCACGAAAGATCCCCATGGAGCATTTAACGCCACACAAGTGCGCCTCTATGGAATACCTGGTCTTGGTCTTCCTATATCCAGCAAAAAGAAAAAGACATTGGAGCCAATAACAGGAAAATACAAGAATCATTCTATAATAATAGCAAAGATACTCGATGACGGCGATCCTGATGACAAAAGAATTTTACGGTTTAAGAAATATCTTAGTAAAACCCCACCTAACAATAGCAGTTATGTGTTTGTTAATTCTATCGTAAATAGGTTTATGCTTATGCTTGGGGCGATTGATATAAACCCGACAAATGGTGATAAAGAAATACTTAGTTGCGGTGTAATATTTGGATATGCCTACGAGGGTCATACTTATGATCTCCCGAAGCCCAAGGTAATGTTAATTCCAGCAAATCCGGAGGCAGATATTCCTGAAGACGACTCCAACTATAAATCCAAGGAGAGTGAAGGATACGCCGTCTGGATCGTTGATAAGCTCGACAAATGCGTGGAGATTGAAGTGAATCAGGGTTTCGTCGAGCAGATTGTTCTTGACGCGAATCTACCGGGCAAAAGCTCGCCCACAATGTACGCGTCCCGAATGATGATGGGGCACCGCGGGGGAAGACTTGGCGACTGATAGACGCTAGATCTAGTGCGCGCATGGCCGATCGCGAGTTGTGGTCGGCCAGCCCAGTGGCGCTGGTTGCTCGTTTCCTGTCAATAACCGACGCGGCATGAAACCACTCACGCCCGCTTACGACGTCAAGCGCCGGCCTTTTCGACCGTCAGCGCTTTCGCCGGCGCATCAGCGCCTCTAGCTCGGCGTCGCCGCCTTCCGGCAGCATCAGCCGCACGTGCGCGTAGAGGTCGCCGTGACCGCCGGCCTTTTCCGGCAGGCCCCTGCCCTTCAGCCGCAGAACCTTGTCCGAGCTCGACCAAGGGGGGACGTTGACCGCAATCCTGCCGGTCGGGGTTTCGACTGCCACCTTGGCGCCATGCACCGCATCGGCCAGTTCTACCGGCAGGTCGACATGCAGGTCGCGGCCCTCGACGCGGTAGCGCGGGTGCCGGCGGAAACGGATCTTGACCAGCGCATCGCCCGGCTGCCCCGGTCCTTGCTCACCCTGGCCTTTCAACCGGATGGTCTGGCCGTCCTCGACATAGGCCGGCAACTTGACCGCCATCTTGCGGCCGTCGGGGAACATCGCCGTCACTTTCTCGGCGGTGGCGGCTTCCTCGATGGTGACGTCCAGCGTCACGTTGAGATCTGCGGCCGTCGGCGCCTGACGGCGGCCGCCCGTGCCGGCGCCGCGCTGCTGGCTGAAAGCATCGCCGAAGATCTGGCTGAAGATGTCGCTGTTGCCGTCGAACGGGTCACCACCGGGACGGCCCGTGCGGAATTCGAAATGCGCGCCGCCCGGCCCTTGCTGCCGGCGGAAACCGGCGAAAGGATCGGCGCCGCCGGCCGCACTCTCGAAACCCTGAAACCGCGGTTTGCCTTCGGCGTCGATCTCACCGCGATCGAAAGCCGCCCGGTTCTTCTCGTCGCCGACGATCTCGTAAGCCTGATTGGCGGCGGCAAAACGCTCCTTTGCCTTGGGATCCGGATTCTGGTCCGGATGATACTTCTTGGCGAGCTTCCGGTACGCCGATTTTATGTCCTTGGCCGATGCGTTCTTGGCAACGCCCAGCACCTCATAGGGGTCGCGCATGCTTACTGCCCTGGAGAAGGAGTGGTTCCATGATCGCCTCCTATATGCGCTTGCATAGGAAGAAATTCCAGTGGCTTACCGCTATATAGCCGGCGGAAAATCAGAGCGCCTTGAAGTCCTGCATTCGCCAGGCGCTGCCGCCGGCCAGGCATACTTCGCCTTTGAACAGCGCGACGCCGTCGAAGCTCTCGCGCGACGCGGTGAAGCGACGGCATGTCTCACCGTTAGCCCTGAATTCTGCGAGCTCGGTGATGGAGCCGCGCGAGCCGGTGTCGGCATTCGCCCAGGGAATGGCCTGCCCGGCCAGTTGCTCGACGTCGGCGGAGGACACGGCGTTGCGGATCGTAGCCTGGTCGGAAGCGCGGTCCTGATCGAGCGGCGTGACTGAGGCCGGCGTGCTCGAGGTCAGTATCGAGCGGTCCACCTCCGCCTGCTCCAGGCTGAAGCCGCCCCCGCCACAGGCGGCAAGCGGCAGGATGATTGTCACGATCATGGCTTTGGCGCTGGCCGAAGCGATAACGCTCCATTGCCCACTGTCAAAAGCTTGCGCGATACGCGACAATCGGCAATCTCCCCAGCCGGCGACAAATTTGGGAAAACTATGAGCGAAACCGGGTTAACAAGCGGTGACTTTACCGAGGCGGCGGAGCCGTTCCGGCTTTTTGCGGCGTGGCTCGACGACGCTACGAAGAGCGAGATCAACGACCCCAACAGCGTGGCGCTGGCGACGGTCGATGCCGAGGGCATGCCGAATGTGCGAATGGTGCTGCTCAAGGGGTTCGATGAGGGTGGCTTTGTCTTCTACACGAATTTCGAGAGCGCCAAGGGCCGCGAGATCCTTGGCAGCATGAAAGCAGCGATGTGCTTCCACTGGAAATCTCTGCGCCGGCAGGTGCGGGCGCGGGGCCCGGTGGAGATTGTCACCGACGCCGAAGCCGATGCCTATTATGCGACGCGTCCGCGCGGCAGCCGCATCGGCGCCTGGGCCTCCAAGCAGTCGCGGCCGCTGGAAAGCCGCTTCGCGCTGGAAAAGGCGGTTGCCGAATATACGGCGCGCCACGCGATCGGCGAGATCCCGCGGCCAAAACACTGGTCGGGCTTTCGCATCGTGCCGCAGAGCATTGAGTTCTGGCACGACCGTCCGTTCCGGCTGCACGACCGTGTCGTGTTTTCGCGCAACGCCGAGGGCGGCTGGGACAAAATGAGGCTTTATCCGTAGGGCACGACGGTGGAGCGCCGATCTCCCCCTTGTGGGCCCTTGTGGGGCAGATCGGCAGCTTCCGCACCGGCGCCCATTTTTTCAGCCCTTCTTCCTAGTCATGAAGGCGGCCAAGGCCGGGCCGCTTCTGGCGGATTTCCAATTCCCACGATCACGATCTCGTGTGCGTGAAACGTTCCAGCTTGCCGGAACGAACCAGGAAAGGGCTCAACGCGCCGCTGGCGCAAATTCAGGAGGAAACAATGCATTCACTCAGGTTGGTCACGATGGCCGGTCTTGCCTGTCTCTTCGCTTCGCAGGCCTTTGCGGAGGATGCGATGGGGACAATGACGGTGATGAAGGGTGGGGAGGTCATGGCGATCATGCCCGATGGGCATATGGGCACCATGATGCCCGACGCGAAGATGAGCGCCGAAATGATGAAAATGGCGAAACCGATCAAGCATTGCATGATGTTGATGACCGACGCCAAAGGCAAGACATTCATGATCGACACGTCTTCGGCAAAGGCCCAGGCCGAATGTAAAAAAATGGCGATGTGACAAAGAGATCATGGCAAGAAAACCCGCCGGTTGCTGCCGGCGGGTCCACGATGCGAGACAAGGCCAGAAGGTCTAGGCCTTCTTCCTGGTCATGAAGGCCGTCAAGGCTGCGCGGGCCTCGTCGGATTTGAGCCGCTCGCGGAAATGCTGGCTTTCTTGGCCGATGCGCTCGACAAGGGCGTCGCGCGAGCCGCGCATCAGGTCGCGCGCGATCTTCAGCGCTTGCGGCGGTTTGGCCGAGATCTGGCCCGCCGCCGCCAATACCGATGCTTCGAGTGCCTCTTCCTCGACCACCTCGTAGATCAGCCCGGCGGCCTTGGCGCGCTCGGCCGAAAAGCCCTCGCCGAGGCCAAGCAGCGCGAAGGCGCCTTGCCGGCCAAGGATCTGCGGTGCGAGCAGGCTCGATCCTGCCTCCGGCACAAGGCCGAGATCGACGAAGGGCGTCCGGAACATTGTGCGCGGCGTGGCGAAGGTCAGGTCGCAATGCAGGTTGAGCGTGGTGCCGATACCGACCGCAATGCCGTCGACGCCGGAAACCATCGGCTTCTCCGCTTTGGCCAGCGCCATCAGGAAATCCCAGACTTCGGTACCGCCTTCGCCGCCCGAGGCGACGACCATGAAATCGGCAAGATCGTTACCGGACGAGAAGGCACCGGGCACGCCGAGAAAGACATGGACGCGGATTGCCGGATCGGCGTCGCCGCCGGCAAGAGCCGCCGACATCGTCGCGTACATGGCGCGGGTCAGGGCGTTCTTCTTGTCCGGACGGTTCATGCGGATGATCTGGATGGCACCCTGGCGTTCGACGAGGATGTGGTCTGTCACGGATTGGTCCTTTGTGAATTTCGGGCCTTTGTGAATTTCGGCGCGTGCGAACGTCAGGCTGAAATCAGCGCTTTGCCGGCAACGGCAAGGCTGTCGGCGCCGCCGATGACGCGCTCCTTGAGCGCGCCCGCTTCGCCAAGCAGGTTCTCGGCGAAGAACCGACACAGCGCGATGCGGCTTTGGTCGGCAAGCGCGCCGCGCGCCAGATAGGCGCCGCCGGCGGCAAGCGAGATCAGCCTGAGATAAGGTGTGGCGCCGGCCAACGCCTGGTCCGGACGGCCTTCGGCCTGCAGGTCTTGCAGGGAACGGCTCGCCTGTGACAGGTCATCAAGCGCCTGGTCGAGGCGATCGGCGGTGCGGCCAAAGCCCTCAAGGTTCGACGCTCGCACCGCATCGGCGACGGCCTTGAGCTCGGCGATGTAGCCATGCACATGCCGACCGCCGCCGAGCGGCAGCTTGCGCGTCACCAGATCGATCGCCTGGATGCCGTTGGTGCCTTCGTAGATGGGCGCGATGCGCGCGTCGCGATAAAGCGCTGCTGCCCCCGTCTCCTCGATGAACCCCATGCCGCCATGCACCTGCAGCCCAAGCGAGGCGACCTCGACGCCAACATCGGTGGAAAACGCCTTGGCCAGCGGCGTCAACAGATTGGCGCGCTCCTGCCAGTACTTTGCATCCTCGCTCCGCGACGCGAGATCGATGGCGTGGGCGCAGGAATAGCAGATGGCGCGGGCAATCTGGGTCAGCGCCTTCATGGTCAGAAGACTGCGCTGGATGTCGGGGTGATGCACGATCGGCGCCATGCCGGCACCGCGATAGCTCGCCGCCTTGCCTTGCCGGCGGTCGTTTGCATACGCGAGCGCCTTTTGCATCGCCGCCTCGGCGACCGCCACGCCCTGCATGCCGACGGCAAGGCGCGCATTGTTCATCATGGTGAACATGCAGGCGAGGCCCTTGTTCTCCTCGCCGACCAGCCAGCCGATCGCGCCGGGCGTAGCGCCTTCGAAACCATCGCCATAGATCATCGTGCAGGTCGGCGAAGCGTGGATGCCCAGTTTGTGCTCCAGCCCGGAGCAGAAGACGTCGTTGCGTGCGCCCAGCGCGCCATCGTCTCCGACGAGGAATTTCGGTACCAGGAACAAAGACAGGCCGCGCGTACCGGGCGGTGCGTCCGGCAGCCGCGCCAGCACCAGATGGATGATGTTGTCGGTGAAATCGTGCTCGCCATAGGTGATGAATATCTTTTGCCCGAAGATGCGGTAGGTGCCGTCGCCGGCCGGTTCGGCGCGGGTTCGCAAGGCATTCAGGTCCGAGCCTGCCTGCGGTTCGGTCAGGTTCATGGTGCCCATCCATTCGCCGGAGACCAGTTTTTCCAGATATTTGGCCTTGAGCGCCTGCGAGCCATGCTTGTCGAGTGCTTCGACCGCGCCCATGGTCAGCGTCGGGGCGATGCCGAACGCCATCGACGCGGAGTTCCACATTTCAAGCGCGGCGACGCCGAGCATGGCCGGCAGCGCCTGGCCGCCATACGCTTCCGGCGCCGACAGCGCATTCCAGCCACCGCCGATCCAGCCGCGATAAAGTTCCTTCCAGCCGGGCGGGGTAGTGACGGCAGCGCCGTTGAGCACCGCGCCGTGCCGGTCGCCGATCGTGTAGAGCGGCGCCACCTCCTCGCTGGCGAAGCGGCCGGCCTCGGCCAGAATGGCGTCGACGAGGTCCTCGCCGAGTTCGCCAAAGGTGCCGGCATCGAGCGCCGGCTTCAAGCCGGCGACATGCTTCAGGGTGAAGGCGATTTCCTCGACCGGTGCCCGATACATGGCGCTCGCTCCTCCTCCGTCCGGCCGCCCTCAGTCCGGAAGGGTCTATTTAAGACCCGTGCCGAGGCAAAATCATCTGCTTTCGGCTTCCCTGGCGATCTTCTTTTTACGTAAACGTCAAACTTTGTCACGCGGATTTTGCCAATTGCTGCGACGCAGGCTAAATTCGCCAAAAGCCGGGATAAGTTCGACCGGCGGAATCAGGAATACCGGATCGGACCGCCCGTGCTCGCCAGACCTGACGCCTATCGCTGCATCGAATGCGGCCTGCCCTACCGGGCGACCGGTTTTTGCTATCACGAAGGTAAGATGGAGAACGGAGCAGCCTATTGGTCTGATCGCGGCATATTGTGCTCGCCGCAATGCTCGCTCGCCCATCACCGTAAGCGCGAGACGGCGGGAACGCTGTCGCAAGTGCCGGCGCCCGACCCGTTTCAAACCCGCTCTCGACATTGACGACCATCAAAACCATCGACGGAGAAGCTGTCCGAGCCGTGGCGTCCCCGGGCCGCGATCGAGAGCATTTCCTTAACCATGGCGGTTCAGGATTTGGCTTTGGCCAGCAAGGATCTGCTGCTTGAAAACGCCGGCGCGCCCCCTTGTCCGCTCAGCGCTTCTCCTTGTCGCGGCGGCGATGACGCTGGCGCTGACGCCGGCAAAGGCCTCGGATTTCTCCGAACCTTGGAAGGATGCGGACCGAGCGCTGGTCGTCGACGCCTACGAATATAATTCCATCGACTGGACCCGGCTAGCCGCCGACAAGCGTCTTGTCGGCTTCATCAACAAGGCATCGGACGGAATGCCGCCACCCTATTTCTGTTTCGGCGACGAGACCGAGCTGCGGCTGTGCAAGACGCTCTGGAAACGCCATGCGATGGCACAGGAACTGTTCCAGACGCGCAAGGTGGTGGCCAAGGCACTGGGCCTGAAATGGGGTGCCTATCATCTCGCCCGCCCCGGCAACCCCGTGGGACAGGCCAATAATTTCATCAATTTCGTGAAACCCGGGCCGGATGACCTGCTTGCCCTCGATATCGAGGACGATGATCCCACCAATGGATGTCGCTCGAGGATGCCGAGGAATTCGTGCGCCATGTGCATCGTCGGGTTGGCCGCTTTCCGGTGCTCTACACCAACGGCACGACAGCCCGGCATATCGCCGACAACAAGTATAAATACCCGCTCCTGTCCCGGCTGCCGCTGTGGTATGCGCGCTACAAGCCAGACATCGGCCTGCATTTTCCGATGGGCAACTGGCAGGGCTATGCGCTCTGGCAGTTTTCGGCGCGAGCAAATTGCGGCCGATTCCGCTGTCCCTACCGGGTCGCGGGCACACCCAACGATATCGACGTCAGCGTCGCGCCGATGAACGCGACGGAATTGCGCGCGCAGTGGCCATTCGGCGGCCTGATCGACGTGCAGCCGGATTATCTCGCCTTGATACCGGTGCCGCTCTCACGCGAGGCGGGGCTCGCCGGCACTGCTATGACCTACGCCACCGTGGCAGCACCCCCGAGCCTCGAGCAACTGGTCGCGGTATTTAGGGCGCGCTTGGCCAGCTTCAGCAGCGGCTTTCAAATGCCGGCTGCGAAGACGACGCCGAGCCTTCCCCGCGGGATTGCCGAATATGTTGCCTGGATGCGAAACGAAAAGCGTGCGGCATCGGACCCTGGAATTGTCTCCGCCGCCGGTGCGGTCAGCACCGTCTCGACCGAATTCTACAGCGGCCTGCACTGAAGCCGGAGGCCGCCTGAAGCGTCAGTTCGACTGCTCGCGCGCCAGTGCCAGCCAGCCAATGTCACGGCGGCAGAAGCCTTGCGGCCAGTCGATCCGGTCGAGCGCGGCATAAGCCTTCCTCTGCGCCTCGCCGACGGTGCGGCCGGTCGCCGTGATGTTGAGCACGCGACCGCCATTGGCGACGAGTGCGCCGCCGTTTATGGCGGTGCCGGCATGAAATATCTCGACGCCCTCACCCGCCGCCGCCTCGACGCCGCGGATGACCGAGCCCTTTTCCGGCGCTCCGGGATAACCCCTGGCCGCCATCACCACGGTGAGCGCCGCGTCGTCGCGCCAGCGCACCGAGGTGTGCGCCAGTTGGCCGTCAGCTGCGGCGTTGAGCAGGACGAGCAGATCGTCTTTCAGCCGCATCATCAGCACCTGGCATTCCGGGTCGCCGAAACGGGTGTTGTATTCGATCAGCTTCGGCCCCTTGTCAGTAATCATCAGCCCGGCGAACAGCACGCCGGAAAACGGAGCGCCTGTTTCAGCCATGCCGCGCATGGTCGGCTCGACGATCTCGCGCATGGTTCGGTCGATCATCTCCGGCGTCATCACCGGCGCCGGCGAATAGGCGCCCATGCCGCCGGTGTTCGGGCCGGTGTCGCCGTCACTGAGGCGCTTATGGTCCTGCGCCGTGCCGAAGGGCAGCGCGGTGGTGCCGTCGCACAGGCAGAAGAAACTTGCTTCTTCGCCGATGAGAAACTCCTCGACCACCACTTCCGCGCCGGCTTGGCCGAAAGAGCCGTCAAAACAGGCGTCGAGCGCGGTCCGCGCCTCGTCAAGCGTCATGGCGACGGTGACGCCCTTGCCGGCAGCTAGGCCGTCGGCCTTGATGACGATCGGCGCACCTGTCTTCTCGACATACGCCCTGGCCGAAGCCAGATCGCCGAAGCGGCCATAGGCGGCGGTCGGGACGCCGTATTTGGCGCAGAGGTCTTTGGTGAAACCCTTTGATCCTTCCAGCCGTGCCGCCGCCTTTGACGGGCCGAAGACGCGGATGCCCTCGGCGCGCAGGTCGTCGGCAATGCCGGCGACCAGCGGCCCTTCCGGCCCGACCACGACGAGGTCTATTTCATTCTCGCGGCAAAACCGGGCCACCGCCGTGTGATCCGCAATATCGAGCCTCACCAGCTCGGCTTCGCGGCCGATCCCCGGATTGCCGGGCACCGCATAGAGTTTGGTCAGCAGCGGTGACGCCGCCATCTTCCATGCCAGCGCATGTTCTCGTCCGCCGGAGCCGATCAGTAAAACACGCATGCCCAGATTCCTCGTCATTCCAAGACCAGGACTGCGCTATTGCGCCGCGCCCGACGGGTCAAGACATTTGGCTGCCGAAGCGCCGATTGCGCGTGGCGAGCCTGCGGGGGCTGCTTGACGCTTGACGGCATTCGCCCCTGCTGCCACTTCAGCAAAATGGAAACCGTCCAGTCGAAAGCGGCCCAAGGCCGCGTCGCCGATGCGCCGAGCGGCCACTGGGTCTATCGCGCGCTGCCGCGGGGGTTGTGGCCCTATGCGCAGCTTGCCCGGTGGGACCGGCCGATCGGCTGGCAATTGCTGCTGTGGCCATGCTGGTGGTCGGCTGCACTTGCCGCGAGCGCCTATCCGCGTCCGACGGATCCGCTGCTCTCGCTGCTGCCGTCGCCTTGGTATCTGCTGCTGTTTTTTCTCGGTGCGTTCGCCATGCGTGGCGCCGGCTGCACCTACAATGATTTGGTCGACGAGGACATCGACAACCAGGTGGAACGCACGCGCTCGCGGCCGCTGCCGGCCGGCAAGGTCACGCGCCGACAGGCCTGGATGTTTGTTGTCCTGCAGGCACTGGTCGGTCTCGCCGTGCTTTTGCAGTTCAACAGCTTTGCCATCTCGCTCGGCATCGGCTCGCTGGTCATCGTCGCCATCTATCCGTTCATGAAGCGATATACCAATTGGCCGCAACTGGTTCTCGGCCTTGCCTTTTCCTGGGGAGCGCTGATGGGATGGGCGGTCGAGTTCGGCGATCTCGATGGGCCGGCAATCATGCTCTACATCGGCTCGATTCTGTGGGTGATCGGCTACGACACGATCTATGCGCATCAGGACAAGGAAGACGACGCCATCGTCGGCGTGCGCTCGACGGCGCGCCTGTTCGGCGATAACACCAAAGCCTGGCTGGCCGGGCTTTATGGCGGAGCGCTGGTCTGCTTCGCCATTGCCTTTGCCTCGGCGCAGGCACCGGTGCCGGCGCTCGCCGGGCTGATCGCCGCCGGCGCGCATATGGCGCGGCAGATCGCCGTGCTCGACATCGACGATCCGGACCAGTGCCTGAGGCTGTTCAGATCGAACAACCAGGTCGGCTGGCTGATCTTCCTCGGGCTGATCGGCGGCGCAGCCTGGGTGGCGCTGAAGCCGCTGGTTTAGCTACTCCCGCGAAATCAGCTCCTCGCCGCCGATGACCAGCCTGAGGCCGAGATCGCCGGCGCGGCGGCGGACGAGGAAGCGCGGGCGGCGCATGGTCGAGACGCGACCCTTGCGGCGGTCCTGCGCCGGCAGCGCCTTGATGGCGGCGCCAAGCGATTCTTCCAGCGTGCGGGCAATGCCGTCGGCCTCGATCAGCAGCATCGGCAGGCGGTAGGCGTCGGCCCAGGCGCGCCAGTCGGCGGCGACATCGTCGAGATCGTCGGCGACCAGCAGCGGCACCGACAGCATCGGGTCGTTGTGCAGAAGCTCGAGCGTCACTGTGACATTGCCATCCGGATCCTCCATGGCGCGGGCGGCGACGCCGCGAAACGCGTTGGCGGGCAGAGCGATGATCGCCGGCACGCCGCTCATCTCCAGCGTGCGGCGGATAACCGCGCCGCGCTGGTCGATGGTGAAGGTAACGTCGCCATAGTCGTCACGCGTCGCGTAGCTCACCACCTGCGGCAGGCGGAATGGATCAAGGCGCATATTGCGCCCGGCCCAGACTGGCTTCAGTCCAGTGTTCATGTCGTGCCTTTCCTGTTTCTCCTGAGAGCCGGTGTTTCCGGTTCTCCGGGCCGGTTTTCCCAGCCTCGTTGTGGAGAAACATTAGCGCGAGCTTCTTATCCTCGCGCTTAAGAAAGTCGGTTAAATTTTGCTGATCCGGGACGGATGGTTATCGGATTGCGAACCGGCGCAGGCCGGCGAAAGGATCAGATAACCTTACCGGGATTCATGATGCCGGCCGGGTCGAACGCGGCCTTCACCCTGCGCATCAGCTCGATTGCCATCGGCGGCGCCGTCGCGATCAATTCGTCCCGCTTCAACTGGCCGATGCCGTGCTCGGCCGAGATGGAGCCATGAAACGAGCGCACGACGTCGTGCACGGCCTTGTTCATGACGTGGTAAAGGCCGAGAAACGCCTCGTCATCGCCGTCGACCGGCCGGGAGATGTTGTAGTGCAGATTGCCGTCGCCCATGTGGCCGAAGCAGACTACCCGTGCGCCGGGACTGACCGACTGCACGGCGCCGGCGGCCTTCTCGATGAAGGGCGGAATTGACGCCACCGGCACCGAGATGTCGTGCTTGATCGAGGCACCTTCCGGTTTCTGCGCCTCGGGCAGCACCTCGCGGAAATTCCAGAACGCGTCGCCCTGGGCCATGCTTGCCGCGATCACCGCATCGCCGACGATCCCTTGCTCGAGGCCTGCCTCCAGCACCTCCTCGATCAGGGCCCTGGCATCGTCGGCCGAACGGCCCGACGAGATCTGCATCAGCACATACCACGGCCAATCGCCGGCCAGCGGCCGCACCACGCCTTGTGCGTGGGCAAGCGTGAAGTCGTAGGGCCTCTGGCCGATCAGCTCGAAAGCGGTGAGCGCTGCCCCGGCACGGTCCATCGCCAGGCTGAACAGCGACAGTGCCGCCTCCGGGGATGACAGGCCGGCAAACGCCACCTCGCGCCCCTTCGGCTTGGGGAAAAGCTTGAGCACGGCGGCGGTGATGATGCCGAGCGTGCCTTCCGCGCCGACGAACAGGTTCTTCAAATCGTAACCGGTATTGTCCTTTTTCAGCTTGCGCAAGTCGTCGAACACTTCGCCGGTCGGCAGCACCACTTCGACGCCGAGGCAGAGCTCGCGCGCATTGCCGTAGGCAAGCACGCCGGTGCCGCCGGCGTTGGAGGAGAGATTGCCGCCGATCTGGCAGGAACCTTGCGCGGCAAGCGACAGCGGAAACAGCCGGTCGGCGGCATCGGCCGCTTCCTGCAGCGTCTGCAGGATGACGCCGGTTTCGACCGTCACCGTGTTGGACAGCGTATCGATCTCGCGGATGCGGTTCAGCCGCGACAGCGACAGCACGATCTCGCGGCCGGAAGCGTCGGGCACCTGGGCACCGACCAGCCCGGTGTTGCCGCTTTGCGGCACGATGGGCGTGCCGGTTTCGGTCGCCAGCCGCATGATGCGGCTGACCTCCTCGACGGTCCCCGGCCTCAGCACCAGCGCCGTCCTGCCATGCCAAAGTCCGCGCCGCTCGGTGAGGTAAGGCGCGATGTCCTGCTGGTCGCGCAGCGCATATTTGTCGCCGACGATTGCCGCAAAGCGCGCGACGACGGCGGGGTCGAGGTCGAGGGAAATGTCGTTCATGGGTGGAAACTATGGTGCCCAATCCATCTTGTCACGAGGGGCGATCTTGTCACGCGGGGCGGCGGCGCGCGAAAGCCTGTCGTTGATCGCCTCGCCCAGCCCGTCGAACGGGATCGGTTCGACGGCGATGGTTTTGGCGCCGCTGCGATCGAGATCCTGCAGATGGGCGAAGAGATTGCTCGCTGCCTCGCGCAGGTCGCCGGTCTCCGACAAATTGCGCAGTGCGGCTGCATCGCGCCAGCCTTCGGCACGGCTGCGGCCGAAGGCCAGCAAGGCTTCGCCCGGTGCGACCTCCGCAGCATTGAGCCGTACCGCCGCACCTGGTGCATAGTGCGAGGCGAGCATGCCGGGCGCCTCGATGGCCGAAGCGCCGCGGAGCAACTTCACCCCGGCGACCGCTTCGATCTCTTCGGCGGCAATACCGCCGGGCCGCAACAGCCACAGCTTTCCAGCTTCGACCTTGAGGATGGTCGATTCCAGCCCGACCGGCGTCGCGCCGCCATCGACCACCAGCTTGATCCTGGGGCCGAGGTCGGCGGCCACGGCTTCCGCCGTCGTGGCGCTGATCCTGCCCGAGGAATTGGCGCTGGGCGCCGCCAGCGCGCGACCGAGCCTGGCGATCAGCTCGCCGCCAAAGCCTTTCGGCATGCGCAGCGCGATGGTGTCCAGCCCTGCGGTGACCAGCGGATGAATGCCGTTGCCGGGCCGTTGCGGCAGCACGAGCGTCAGCGGCCCCGGCCAGAATGCCTGCGCCAATCTTTCCGACAGCGGATCGAACAGCGCGATGCGCTCGGCCATCGCCGGATCGGCAATATGCGCGATCAGCGGGTTGAAGCGAGGTCGGCCCTTGGCTTCGAAGATACGAGCCACGGCAACGCCGTTGGTCGCGTCGCCGGCCAGCCCATAGACGGTCTCGGTCGGGATGGCGACGACATCGCCGCTCTCGAGCAGCGCCAACGCCCTTTCCATCGCCTCGCCGACGGCACGAATTTCAGCCACTGTCGTCACCTCACGGATGCGGGTGCCTAATACGGCGACGCCGGGCGGGCAAGCCCAGGCGTCGGCGAATCGCAAATCGCTAAAATGCTATGTTTCCTCGCAAGCCGGCATCAATTGCCCTCGGCTAGGGTGCCGTCTTCTTGGACAATGCTTTCGATGCGTATCGTTGGCGCGCTTGGCCTGGCGGTTATGGCCGGCACGGCACAGGCTTCATCGCTCGTTTTTGTCGGGCAGACGACTGCAACGCCGTCGGTGGTAAGTGCCAGCGCGCTCGAACGGGCGAAAACACCGTCGATCGTCGCGCTCGGCGCGCCGTTGCCTGACGGCAATGAAAACGTCACCGATGAAAAGGTCGCGGCAATCCCGAGCCAGCCGAGTCATGGCTTCGACGGAAGCCCGATGATCATTCGCGGCGGTATCGTCGGCGATGCCTTTGCAACGCCCGCGCCGAAAGCCGCGCCGGCCACCGCTGCCGCGCCCGCCGCGAACAGCAAGGCCGATCCAAAGGTCGCCAGCAAAACCCCTGAGCCGGCAGCGCCGCAGCCTGCGCCGCTAGCAGCTCCCGACCAGCCCAAATAGGGCCTGAAGCACAAGCGATGATTTTTTCGCGGATGTCAGCCGGCTATTTTCGAGAAATCGGCGACCCGGTCCGTCGCAGCGCGGATGCGGGCGAGCAATGCCAGGCGATTGGCGCGCACCGCCTGGTCCTCATCGTTTACCAGGACTTTCTCAAAGAATGAATCAACCGGCTCGCGCAACACGCTAAGCGCCAGCATGGCGGCGGAAAAGTCTTCGTTTTGAATTGCTTCGCCGGCTTGTCTCTCGGCCTGATTGACCGCCGCAAACAAGGTTTTTTCGGCGTCCTCCCGGAACAGAGCCGGCTCAACGCTGGTTGCGATCGCCGTCCCCTTCTTCTTTTCGGCAGCCACAATGTTGGCCGCGCGCTTGGTGCCGGCAAGCAGGTTTTGTCCGTCCTCGGTGTCGAGGAAGGAGCCGAGCGCCTCGACACGGCGGACGATCTGCAGGAGATCGTCGTTTTGCGATAGGCCAATCTCCCCCCTAGAGGGGGAGATGCCCGGCAGGGCAGAGGGGGGCGCGACAGAATGAGAGGCTGGCGGGACAGCGCCCTCCTCTGTCGGCTTCGCCGACATCTCCCCCTCTAGGGGGGAGATTGGGCGCGAACCTGCCGCCAACACCGCGTCGATCAGATCATGCCGCGCGCCCTGGTCGCGGAGATAGACCTTTAGGCGATCGTGGAAGAAGGCGAGGAGGTTATCTTCTTTGTTCGTCAAAGATTCGCCCAACGCGGGCGCGGCGTCCGCAATCTCAGATCTCTTTGTTGCGATGTACTCGTTCAAGGTCCGACGAAGTGTTCGTGGCTCAAGGAACGATCCGGTCGATCTCAAAGCCTCAAACTCATGGCCAATCTTATTGCCGTATAGGTGCTTAGCAATTGCAAGCCAGTTGTCGTGCCACGACGCCAAAAGGCTTATCCTCACCTCATTCTCGACCAAGATCCGGATCACCCCCAGCGCCGCCCTTCTCAGCGCGTAGGGGTCCTTCGATCCGGTCGGCTTTTCATCAATCGCCCAGAAGCCGACCAGCGTATCGAGCTTGTCTGAGAGCGCCACGGCGACCGATACCGGATCGGTCGGCACGCGGTCGGACGGGCCCTGCGGCTTGTAGTGCTCCTCGATCGCGGCGGCGACCGAAGGATGCTCGCCTTGCAGCAGCGCGTATTTGCGGCCCATGGCGCCTTGCAGTTCCGGGAACTCGCCGACCACCTCGGTGGTGAGGTCGGCCTTGGCGAGGACGGCAGCACGACGTGCGAGCGCGGTAATCTCCCCCCTCGAGGGGGAGATGTCGCCGAAGGCGACAGAGGGGGTCGGCACGTCCTGATGCGGCTTCCTATTTTGGACAGAGGACGCCGGCGCTTCACGCGAGGCGACCCCCTCTGGCCTGCCGGCCATCTCCCCCTCGAGGGGGGAGATCGACTGCGCCACGATTGGTGCCAGTTCTTCGGCCAACCTGGCAATCCGCTCCACCCGCTCGCCTTGCGTGCCGAGCTTGGCATGAAACGTTACATTGAGGTGGTCGAGGCGGGCCATGCGCTGGTCGAGCGGCTTTTTGAGATCAAGTCCGAACTTTTGCGCCGATGCCTGCAGCTGGTCGAGATCCGGCAGGTCGCCCTGGTCGGTCTTCCAGAAATAGAGCGCGTCGGACAGGCGGGCGCGCACCACCTTGCCGTTGCCATGGGCGATCTCCTTGCCGCCGTCCTTGGCCTCGATATTGGCGGTCAGGATGAAGCGGTTGGAAAGCGGCGATTGGCTGATCTCCCCCCTTGAGGGGGAGATGGCCGGTAGGCCAGAGGGGGTCGGCACGACCTGACGCGACTCCCTGTCGCGGACAGGGGATGCCGCCGATCCACGCGAGGCGACCCCCTCTGTCGCCTGCGGCGACATCTCCCCCTCGAGGGGGGAGATCTGGCGCGTCGTGACAAAACACTTCTGGTTGGCGCGGATGGTGAGCCTGATCACCTCGGCCGGAATGGTCAGAAAATCCTGCTCGAATTCGCCCATCAGCACGACCGGCCATTCGACCAGGCCCGACACTTCCTCCAGCAGCCCCTCGTCCTCGACGAGGTCGAGCCCGCTGGCGAAGGCGAGGTTCCTGGCATCGGCAAGAATGATCTCCTTGCGTCGGTCGGCATCGAGCACGACCTTGGCCGCCTCAAGCTTGGCGACATAATCGTCGAAGCGGCGCACCGTGATGGCGCCCGGCGCATGAAAACGGTGGCCGTAGGTGACATTGCCCGAGCGGATGCCGTCGATCTCGAAATCGACCACCACCGGCTCCTCGGTTTCGGGGCCGAAGGTGCACAGGATCGATTGCAGCGGCCGCACCCAGCGCAACGAGCCGGGCTTGGCCGAAGCCGGCCCCCAGCGCATCGATTTCGGCCAGGGAAAGTTGCGGATGATGCCCGGCACCAGCTCGGCGATGATCTGCTCGGCCGGCCGGCCCGGCCTGGCAATATGGGCGACATAGAAGTCGCCCTTCTTCGGATCGGAATGAACATGCGCGTCGGCAATCGAGGCAAGGCCGGCCTTGCGCAGAAAACCTTGCACCGCCTGCTCGGGCGCCTTGGTCGAGGGGCCCTTGATCTCCTCGTTTATGTCCTTCGAGCGGGCGGTCAGACCGCGGATGTCGAGCGCCAGCCGGCGCGGCGTCCAATATTCGCGCGCCGCCTCATAAGTCAGCCCGGCTTCGACCAGACCGTCGGTCAGCAGCTTCTTCAGGTCGCCGGCAGCTTTTCTCTGCATACGAGCAGGAATCTCTTCCGAACGGAGTTCTAAAAGCAGGTCGGGCATTGAGTGTGCTCACGCGGCAAATGGTCCGGGCGGGGCATAGCAACTCGGCCGGCCGCTGTCACCCTTCCCAGCAAAGTCGGGCCTGCACGATCGCGGCATCCAACGGCGATTTCCGAAAAAATTCATCCGCCTGTCGGACACGAAGCGGTCCGCCCGTCCTTGGGTCAAAGATTTCCATCAACCGAACGCAGCGCTGAAGCGACCGACGCTCAGGCAGAGAACTATTGGCTAAACGAATGAAAACGGCATCGACATTCCTGCAGATCCTCGCGCTCAGCGCCTGTTTTACAGCACAGGTGCATGGCACGTTCTCGATGCCCGGCGTCAGGCAAGCGCTGCGGACAATAGCCGGTGCAAGCGGCCAAGGTACGTTGCCAATCAGCGCTCCTGTCGAAATCGCCTGGAGCTAATGTGCATGTCGCGCAAAAGTGTGCAGCGGTTTTGCGATAACGACATGCATCAAAACAAGAACTTAAAGCGCGTCGCATGAGGCCGGTCGAACGCGACGCGCTTTAAGCCGCCATTCCGCCCGCCTGGGTCAGCAGAAACGCCTCGCCGCAGGCCTTGGCCAGATTGCGCACCCGCAAGATGTAACTCTGGCGCTCGGTGACCGAAATGACGCCGCGTGCGTCGAGCAGGTTGAAGACGTGGCTGGCCTTGATGCACTGGTCGTAGGCTGGGAATACCATGCGGTGACAACCCTCCCCCTTGAGGGGAGGGTGGCCCGAAGGGCCGGGTGGGGTCGCCCGCACAGTGCTCGACGCTTGACTTGAGGTGCCTTCTGAGATGACCCCCTCTGCCCGCTTCGCGGGCATCTCCCCCTCAAGGGGGGAGACAGGGGCGCCGGCTTGTAGCAGCGCCTTGCACTCGGCTTCGGCGTCTTCGAAATGGCGCAGTAGCATCGCGGTGTTGGCGAATTCGAAATTGTGGCGCGAATATTCCTGCTCGGCCTGCAGGAAGACGTCGCCATAGGTCACCTTATCGGCGCCTTCGCGGCCGTTGAAATTGAGGTCGTAGACATTGTCGACGCCCTGCACATACATGGCCAGCCGCTCCAGCCCGTAAGTGAGCTCGCCCGCTACCGGTGCGCATTCGATGCCGCAGACCTGCTGGAAATAGGTGAACTGCGACACCTCCATGCCGTCGCACCAGCACTCCCAGCCCAGCCCCCAGGCGCCCAGCGTCGGGCTTTCCCAGTCGTCCTCGACGAAGCGGATGTCGTGCAGCAGCGGATCGATGCCGATCGCGGCCAGCGAGCCGAGGTAAAGCTCCTGCAGATTGGGCGGATTGGGCTTCAGGATCACCTGGTATTGGTAATAGTGCTGCAGCCGGTTCGGGTTCTCGCCATAGCGGCCGTCCTTGGGGCGGCGCGACGGCTGGACATAGGCCGCGTTCCAGCGTTTTGGGCCGAGCGCGCGCAATGTCGTGGCCGGATGGAATGTGCCGGCGCCGACTTCCATGTCGTAAGGCTGGAGGACGACGCAGCCATAGTCCGCCCAGTAATTATGCAAAGTCAGGATCAGCCCCTGGAACGAGCGGCTGGGATGCATGTGGGCAGGGATATCAATGGTCACGGCGGCCTCCGGCGGGATGCGGCACCTCGTAGAGTGCCGCTCCGCGACCGTCAAGGCAAAGGGGTCACCCCTTCGGGGCGGGCGCCGGCTCGGGCTTCACCTTGGGGGTTTCCTGCGCCGTGTTGGATTCGATCGGCGGCAGGCCCTTCATCAGCTTTTGCTGCAAGGCGGACAGCACATCCGGGTCCGGCTTCAGGTCACGGGCCTGGTTCCACTGGAAGGTGGCTTCCAGTTTGCGGCCGACGCGCCAGTAGGCGTCGCCGAGGTGATCGTTGAGCACCGGATCCTCCGGCTTCAACGAAACGGCGCGTTCCATTTCGCGCACCGCGTCGTCGAACTGGCCAAGGCGGTAATAGGCCCAGCCCAGCGAGTCGACGATGTAGCCGTCGCTCGGCCTCAGGTCGACGGCCTTCTGGATCATCGCGAGGCCTTCCTTGAGGTTCATGTTCTTGTCGACCCAGGAATAGCCGAGATAGTTCAGGACCTGCGGCTGGTCGGGGTAGAGCTCCAGCGCCTTGCGGAAATTCGGCTCGGCCTTCGGCCATTCCTTCAGCCGCTCATAGGCGATGCCGCGTTGGTAGAAGATGTTCCAGTTGGCGGCGGTCGGCGTCTTCAGCACCTCGACTGCCTTGTCGTAAAGATTGGCGGCGGAGCGGAAGTCCTCCTTCGCGGAATAGACGCCGCCGAGCGCCAGATAGGCGCGCATGTCGTCTGGATGCGCATCGACGATGGCTTTGAGGTGAGCGATCGCCTCGTCATTGCGGTCGAGATCGGCAAGGTTGAGGCCAAGCTGCAGGTCCGAAAGCTCCTTCAGCGGCGAGCCGGCGGGAATGCGGCGATAGAGCGCGATGGCGCCCTCGCCGTCCTTCAACTGCTCGGCGACCGCGGCAAGCTGAACAAGCGCCGCGTCATTGCCGGGCCGCAGCGCCAGGGCATATCGCAGATAAAGCCGCACGAACGGCTCGCCGCCGCCGCGGTTGAGCGCGGTGGCGAGATCGAGCAGGATCTCCGAGGCGCCGTCCGAGGGACCGGCAACGAATGGTTCGATCTTTTCGCCCTTGTTGATCTTGTCGCGAAGCGCTGCAATCTCGACCTTGCCGGGCGCAAACGCCTCGGCCTTGTCGAGCACCGACAGCGCCTTGGCCTTGTCGCCTTTGCGGGCGAGGAAAGAGGCGTAGGCCTGCGCGTTGCGCATCCATGTTTCGGGCGCCGCACCGCCAGCGGCCGTGTCTTGCAGGGTGGCGGTGTAGAGCGCATCCGCCCTGTCGGGCAGGCCCGAGGCGTCGGCAATCAAGGCACGGTGGAACGACTTGAACGGGCTGAACCAGTCGGGGCCCTGCAGCTTGTCGATGGAAGCCATGGCCTCGCCGGCGTCGCCCTCACCTTGCTTGGCCCAGCCGGTCATGACGCCGGAGATCAGCCGGTCGAGATCGGATTCGAGCGAAAGCTTGAGCCAGTATTCGGCCTTGGAGAAATCCTTCTTGTGGAAGGAATCGATCGCCAGCGCCAGGCGCGAGAAGCGCTCGACGTCGGGAACCGCCTTGAGTTTGTCGGCATAGACCAAGGACTCGTCGAAGCGCCCCTGCGCGATCAGCGACAGCATCAGGCTTTGCTGCAGTCCCGTATCGTTCGGATCGAACGCAAGCGCCTGCTTGTAATAGGAAATGGCGCTGTCGAGGTCGTTGTCGCCTTCGGCAATCCGCGCCGCGAGATAGGCTCCCGAGAAGGATGTGATCCTGACCGGCTCGGCGGTCTGTCTGGCATGCGCCGGCAAAGCCGAGATCGCCATGCCCGTCGCGATTGCCAGCCCCGTCAGCCAGCGCGCATATCCTTGCCGCATCATATCCCTTTCAGCCAAACGCCATCTCCGCGTCAGCGGGATCGCCGTAGACTCGATCTTTACAGGTAAAGCATGGCCTTTTTGGGGTCATGCTTCAACCCGGCCCGAATTCACAATCGGGTCAAGCAATTAATAAACCATGCCGAAAGAGGTCGCACGACCGCATTGCGACAAGCCGGCAATGGGAAACCGGCGTCACGGCCCGGAACTCAGGACGTTTGCGAAAGGCTTGCGTCGAGCGCCTGCATGGCGACGGTGACAAGATCGTGCAGCCGCTTTTTCGGCACGCCGTCGCGTGCCTGGACCGAAAGGCCGTGCATCAGCGTGGCGTAGTAATCACCCAACGTCTCGGCGTCGGTACCCGGCTTCAATTCACCATCGCGCACCGCTTGCTTCAATCGCTCGACGATCGATGCGGTACGCGCCAGCCGATGCTCCGCCAGCCATTGCTGCACGGCGTCGTTTTCGACGGCGCAATTGGTGGCGGCCGTCACCACCATGCAGCCCTGCGGCTGCCCCGGCCGCGTATAGATTTCGACGGCGTCGCGAAGCATGCGCTCAATGACGCGCCGGACGTTTGGCTCTTCCTGCAGCGCGCGTGTGGCAAAGCCGCCCTCATTGGCCTCGTAAAGTGCCACCGCTTCGCGAAACAGATCCTCCTTCGAGCCGAAGGCGGCATAGATGCGCGCCGATGCGAGGCCAAGCGCCGAAACGAGATCGGCCATCGAGGTGCCCTCGTAGCCACGTCTCCAGAAAGCGTCCCGGGCTTTCTCCAGCGCCTGGTCGCGGTCGAACTCCCTTGGCCTTCCCGCCATTGCGGCCTCCAATTTTTGTTGATCAACAAATAATCCGCTTGACTTCGGATTGCAAATCTCAATTCTTTGTCGATCATTAAATAATTGTCGACAAGGAGACCGACATGAGTTCACTGGATCAAGGCGCGCCGCTCGGGGCAATCGCAACGCAAGGGACAACCGGTGTGAAGCGCGGCGCAACGCTCGCGCTGCTCGCCTTCGCGCAGCTCATCATCTCGCTCGACCTCAACATCGTCTTCGTGGCCCTGCCGGAGATCGGCGCCGGCCTCGGATTTTCCGGGCAGACCCTGCAATGGGTGGTGAGCGCCTACACGGTCTTTAACGGCGGGTTCCTGCTGTTCGGCGGCCGGGCCGCCGACCTGATCGGCCAGCGCCGCGTCTTCATCTTCGCACTCTGGCTCTACGCGCTTTCTTCGCTTGTCGGCGGCCTGGCATGGTCACCGGAAATCATCATTGCGGCACGTGCGGTACAAGGCATCGGCGCCGCATTCCTGTTTCCGGCGACGCTGTCGCTGATCAACCGTCTGTTCGCCGAAGGACCGGAACGCAACCGGGCGCTCGCCGTCTGGGGCGGCGCGGGCGCCAGCGGCCTGACGTTCGGTTCGCTTGCCGGCGGGTTTCTGACCAGCGCCTTTGGCTGGCCGTCGGTCTTCTACGTCAACGTGCTGCTGGCCGGGATCGCCATCATCGCGGCTTTCGCCATCATCCCGCGCGATCGCAAGCGGCACGAGCACCGTAGCTTCGATCTGCCGGGCGCATTGACCGTCACCGCCGGGGCGACGCTGCTTGTCTTCACCCTGGTTCAGGGGCCTGAGTATGGCTGGGGATCGACCGCAATTATCGTCAGCGCAGCACTGGCGGCATTCTTCCTGATCGCCTTCACGATGATCGAGGCGAAGAGCGCCGATCCGCTGATGCCGCTGCGCCTGTTTTACAACCGCAGCCTCGTCGCCGGCATGACGATAACCTTCCTCTACATGGCGACTTTCGGAGCGCTGCCCTACTTCCTCACCGTGCTGCTGCAGAACGTGCACGGTTTCACTGCCTTGCAGACGGGCCTCGCCTTTCTCGTGCCGTCGGTCGCCATCGCCGCCGGCACGCAAGCCGGCGAGCGTCTGGCGACGCGCTTTTCCACGCGCAGCACGCTGGTCGGCGGCATGATCGTCGGCGCGGTCGGCACTGCATTGATGGTATCAGGCGCAACCGCGGAGAGCAGCTATCTGTCCCTCGTACCCGGCCTGATCGTCTCCGGCGTCGGACAAGGCATCGTCTGGACCGCAATGTGGATTGCCGCCGCTTCCGGCGTTGCCCATGATCAGCAAGGCGTCGCCTCGGGCATGGCTTCGACGACACTCAATGTCGGCAACGCCATCGGCATGGCCGTGCTGATCGCGATTGCGAACAGCCAAATCGGCGAATTGTCCGGCGATGCGTTGAAAATTGCCGTCGCCGACGGCATCCAGGTCGCCTTCTGGTTCGCGGCGGCGGGCATCGTCGTCAGCCTGCTCGCAGCAATGGTTCTTCCGGCAAAGGCGCGATGAGAACGGCCCCTCCCCGGCGTCGCGGCGCCGATGGCTGTCAATTCACCCGGCTGATGCAGAAATCGATGACGTCGATCAGTGCAGACTTCTGCGGCGTCGCTTCGAGCGGCGCCAGCGCGTCACGGGCGATTTCGCCGAAATGGCGGGCGCGCCCGATGGTGTCGGCAATCGCCCCGTGCCGGAGCATCAGGCCGATTGCCTTTTCCAGCCCGGCATCGTCGGCGGCATTGTCCTCGATGGCGCGTTTCCAGAAGCTGCGCTCGGCCTTGGTGCCGCGCCGATAGGCGAGGATCACCGGCAGCGTTACCTTGCCTTCGCGGAAATCGTCGCCGACATTCTTGCCGAGATCCTTGCTGGTGCCGCCATAATCCAGCGCGTCGTCGATCAGCTGGAAAGCAAGGCCGAGATTCATGCCATAGGAGCGGAGTGCTGCGCGATCGTTGCGCGTCGCCTGGGCGATTACCGGGCCGACCTCGGCGGCGGCTGAGAACAGCGCCGCGGTCTTGGCCTTGATCACCGCGAAGTGCTCGTCCTCGGTGGTTTCGAGGTTCTTGGCGGCGGCAAGCTGCATCACCTCGCCTTCGGCGATCACCGAGGCCGCACTCGACAGGATGTCGAGCGCTTCCAGCGAGGCGACATCGACCATCATGCGAAAGGCCTGGCCGAGCAGGAAATCGCCGACCAGAACACTGGCCTGGTTGCCCCAGATCATGCGCGCCGTCTTCTTGCCGCGCCGCATGCCGCTTTCGTCGACAACGTCGTCGTGGAGAAGTGTCGCGGTGTGCATGAATTCGACCGATGTGGCGAGCTTGACATGGCCGTCGCCGGAATAGCCGAACATCTGGGCGGCGGCGAGCGTCAGCATCGGCCGCAGCCGTTTGCCGCCGGATGAGATCAGATGGTTGGCGATCTCCGGGATCATCTCGACATCGGAGCCGGCCTTCGACAGGATCAATTTGTTGACGCGCCCCATGTCGGCGGCGGTCAGGTCGATGAGGTCCTTTATCGAGGCGGCTTCGCGCTTCCCGTTTTCAATGTTGAGAACGACACCCACGGCAAAACTCCCAACCTCGATATGCACGACGGCAACATGGTCCCTGGACAGACTCTAGGGTGTCACCCACCGGTGCGGCAAGAGGCGAATTGGCGCGCCGGCTCTGGTACATGATCACGCCTACGTTTACATCAACGCCGCAAACTGCGAGTTTCATCCGATGATAGAGATCATCCGCACCAACGACGCTGTCATCATTTCGTTTGTCGAATCGCTGATGCGCGATGCCGGTATCGACTGTTTCGTCGCCGACCAGAACATGAGCGTGCTCGACGGCTCGATCGGCATCCTGCCCCGCCGTGTCATGGTGGACGCCGACAAGGCCGATGCGGCGCGGCGCATCCTGACGGATGCCGGCATCGCCAACGAGATCCGCCAAAAATAATGTCCGCGTCGCCCGCTGCCCTTGTCCCGGACATGCCAGCTCACACGGTCGATGCCTTCCATCGCGGTCGCTTCTGGCTGGTGCAGCCGAGAAAGGCCGGCCACCGCGCCGGCATGGATGCGATGATGCTGGCGGCTGCCGTGCCGTCCTCCTTCGCCGGGCGGCTGGCCGACTTTGGCGCGGGTGCCGGTGCCGCGGGCCTGGCGGTGCTGTCGCGCTGTCCCGCTGCCGCGGCCGTGCTTGTCGAGCGTTCCCCGGAAATGGCGGCCTTCGCCACCACCACGCTTGCCCATCCCGGCAATGCACATCTCAGCGACCGCGCCTCGGTGCTCGTCGCCGATGTCGCGCTGTCGGGCCGGGCGCGAACGGCCGCCGGCCTCGAGGACAACAGCTTCGATTTCGTCATCATGAACCCGCCGTTCAATGCCGCCGAGGATCGCGCGACGCCCGATCCGCTGAGAAAAGCCGCGCATGTCTCGGAGGATGGATTGTTCGACAGCTGGATCCGCAGCGCGGCCGCGGTGGTCAGGCCGGGCGGCGGGCTGGCCGTCATCGCCCGGCCGGAACAGCTCGGCGCCATCCTCGATGCCTTTGCCGGCCGCTTCGGCGACGCCGAGATGCTGGCCGTCCATCCTCGCCCCGAGGCGGCAGCGATCCGCATCGTCGTCCGGGCAGCACTCGGCGCACGCGGCAAACTGTCGATCCGGCCGCCGCTGATGCTGCATGCCTATTCAGGCAACGGCCCTTCGGAACGGGCGGAGCTGATCAATAACGGGCTGGCGTCGCTGTTCGGAGACTGATCCATTCTGATTGCCGGGGTGACGGCATTGCCGTTGGCCGGCGAATTCCTACATGCCTCAAGCAAATCGACCGGAGACCGCCCCCTCGTGAAACGCCTTTTCAACCGCCTGCTGCCGAAATCCTGGCGCTCCACCGTCGTCACCATTCCGGTCATCCGGCTGCACGGCACGATCATGCCCGGCGGCGGCCAGTTCCGGCCGAGCCTGTCGCTCGCTTCCACCGCCGGTCTTCTCGAAAAGCTGTTTTCCTTCGACGCGCCGGCGGTCGCCATCTCGATCAATTCGCCAGGCGGCTCGCCGGTGCAGTCGCGGCTGATCTTCAGGCGCATCCGCGACCTGGCGAGCGAGAAGAACAAGAAGGTCCTGGTTTTCGTCGAGGACGTGGCGGCATCAGGCGGCTACATGATTGCGGTCGCGGGCGACGAGATCTTTGCCGACCCGTCCTCCATCGTCGGCTCGATCGGCGTGGTGTCGGCCTCGTTCGGCTTTCCCGAGCTGTTGAAGAAGATCGGCGTCGAACGCCGCGTCCACACCGCCGGCCAGAACAAGGCGGTGCTCGACCCGTTCAAACCGGAAAGGAAGGAAGACGTCGAGCGGCTGAAGGCGCTGCAACTGGAGGTCCACGAGACCTTCATCGACCTCGTCAAGGACAGGCGCGGCAGCAAGCTCAAGGACGATCCCGACCTGTTCACTGGCCTGTTCTGGACGGCCAAGAAGGGGCTTGAACTCGGGCTGGTCGATGCGCTCGGCGACATGCGCAGCGTGCTGAAGAGCCGTTTCGGGCCGAAAACCCAGCTCAAGCTGATCACCGCGCCGCGCGGCCTGTTCGGCCGCTTCGGCCTGTTCGGCTCGAGCTTTTCGGCGCCCGACATCGCTGCCGCCGCGGCAAGCGGCGTCATCGATGCGGCGGAAGAGCGCGCGCTGTGGGCGCGCTTCGGGCTTTGAAAAGCCGGTGAAAGCGTCTAGCATAAATCATCAACCGACCCGACCGGCGGCCTTGCCGGCCTTGCGAGGGAGGAGTTTGACATGCCGCAGATCATTTTCTTCGCCGTCGTCGGCATTGCCGCCTATTTCGGCTACCGCTCCTTCATCAGGGAAGCCGAGCGGGTGACCGCCAAGGTACGTCGGGCCGAAAAGCAGACGGCCAACGGCACCATGGGAACACTGGTCAAGGATCCGAAGACCGGCGAATACCGTCTGGCCAAGGATTGACCGTCGTCCCCCTCGCGGCCGAGCCCATGAACGCCGAGACCAGCGTCCGGGGATTGCATGCGCACGCCAAGATAAATCTCGCGCTGCACGTCACCGGCCGGCGCGCCGACGGTTATCACATGATCGAAAGCCTGGCTGTGTTCACCCGCTTCGGCGACCGCATCGAGACAGAACTTGCCGACAGCGATGGGTTTTCCGTGTCCGGCAAATACGCCTCCGCGGTGCCGGTCGACGACAATAATCTGGTGGTGAGAGCGCGCGACGCACTGCGTCGCGAGGCCGGTTCCCAATACGCGCCGGCTGTCGCCATCCGGCTCGAAAAGAACCTGCCGGTCGCGTCCGGTGTCGGCGGCGGATCGAGCGACGCGGCGGCTGTGCTGCGCGCCCTGGTCCAGACCTGGGGACTTGATGTCGACGATGCCGAACTGGCGCGGATCGGCCTGTCGCTCGGCGCCGACGTGCCGATGTGCCTCGCTGCCAAGCCGCTGATAGCCCGCGGCGTCGGCGACGAGCTGACGCTCGTGCCGGATTTCCCGGCGCTGGGTCTGGTGCTCGTCAATCCCGGCACTGCCGTCTCGACGGCCGACGTGTTCGAGGCGCTTGGCCGCCGCGACAATGCGGCGCTGCCGCCGCTGCCGCACAGCCTCGACTTCCACAGCATCCGCAACTGGCTGGAGATCACCCGCAACGATCTCGAGCCTGCGGCGTGTGCAATCCAGCCCGCCATCGGCAAGGCGCTTTCCGTGCTTAACAAGGCCGGAGCCGGTTTTGCCAGGATGTCGGGTTCCGGCGCCACCTGCTTCGGGCTGTTCGAGACCGGCAATGTGGCCAAGCGCGGGGCCGTCGATATTCGCGGCCGCCATCCAGACTGGTTTGTCGCGGCGACGCGAAGCATGACATCGGAGGCTGAGGCCTATGGCCAGGATTGACGAGAGCCGCCCCTTCGTTCCCGTGCGCATCGCGGTACTGACCGTTTCCGATACGCGCAGCCTCGTCGACGACAAATCCGGGCAGACGCTGGCCGACCGTATTGCCGAGGCCGGCCACATCCTCGCCGCCCGCGACATCGTCACCGACGACCGCGACAAGATCCGCGACAAGGTCCTGGGTTGGTCAAGGGACGAAGCGATCGATGTCGTCATCACCACCGGCGGCACCGGCTTCACCGGCCGCGACGTGACGCCGGAAGCGCTGGAGCCGATCTTCGAAAAGCGCATGGACGGCTTTTCCGAAGTGTTCCACCGCATCTCCTACGACAAGATCGGCACCTCGACGATCCAGAGCCGGGCAACCGGTGGCGTCGTCAACGCCACCTTCGTCTTCGTGCTGCCGGGCTCGCCCGGCGCCTGCAAGGACGCCTGGGACGGTATCTTGAAGCCCCAGCTCGATTACCGGCACATGCCCTGCAACTTCGTCGAGATCATGCCGCGGCTGGACGAGCATTTGCGGCGCGGCTGAGGCGAGCCAAGGTGTCAGCCAAGCGACCTCGGTTTAGCGAATGACCGGCTCGCCGTGAAAACGGCGGCGCGAGGGCGGCGACACGCCGAAGCCGACCTCCATCATCAGCCGCGGGGTGCGCGTCGGCACGGTGCCCATATGGAAGCCGAACGGGTCCTCGACAAAGCCGCGGCCGGCCTGCCCGGTCAGCGTTACCGGGCTCTGCTCGCCGTACACGCCCAGCACCTCTTCCGCCGAATGGCCTACCAGCAGCGTCAGCTGGTGCTTCAGGATGCGCCGGTTGTGGGAGCCGCGGACATAGACATGCGGCCCGGTGTCGTTGTCGACCGGCACCAGGTAGAAGAAAAACTTCAACATGCGCCAGTCGTCGAGGTCGAAATGGTATTTGCCGAGCGAGGCCATGTTCTTGTCGGCGTCCGAGACGCCACCGGTCGGAAAGCTCCACCAGACGCGGGTGGTGATCAGCTTGGCCTGGCTGCCGAGATAGTGCGCTGCGATATCGAGAAGCAGCGGATCGCGCTGCACGGCGACCGCAGCGTTGCAGTCGAGGACCCGTTCGAAATAGTGACCGCTGAGCAGCGGGCGGCCGAAATGCTTTTCGGCATCGGCGTGTTTTTCGGGCAGGAATTCCAGCCGGCGGTCGAAATTGCCGAAGCATGGCGTGCGCTCGGCGAAGCGGGCGATCTCCTCATGGATGGCGGCCGGCAGCATCAGGCCCGAATAGAGCCCCTCCGTCCGCAGCGCGCCGACGACGGCATCGCGATCGACGCCGGCGAACATCGTTTCACCGACATTGCGCGCCGGCGGAACGGGCTTTGCACCGCGCCAGTGCAGGCGCCGCGCCGGCATGGTGCGGGCCAGCATGAACATCGGCAGCCATGCCGGATTCTCCCGAAGGTCGGAAAGATAGGTCGGGATGCGGGCGGCGATGCGGCGCAGCGTACCGCCGTTGCGTGCGATCGCCTCGAGGCTTGCAGCGCCGGACTTGTCGGGGCTTGAAAGGGTCATCGGGGTCCTCAAATGTCGGGGGAACAGCATCGACGATAGTCGTCGCCGCCGCTCCGGCACACCCCAAACCTATTCGCCCGTTTCGCAGGGAATGGTAACCCCCGGCCAGATTTTGTGCAATGCACAATAGCGACGACCCGCCAGAAAATTTGCTTGGGCGGCATTCCCTAGGCCCGGGATGGTAAGCCGTCACTTCCGCGGCGCCACCCAGATCTCAGCGTGGAGCCTTCTTGTCGCCAGGCCGCGGGCGATCGCTTCGGCGCTGCGGGCGCTCTTTGATAGCGCGGCGGCCTGACGCTTGCTGATCACCAAGCCTTCGGCGAGAGCGCGATTTCCGGCAAAGACGCGTGACAGGAAGGGCGCGCGGCTGCCGCGTGCCCGCGAAAATCGCGCCGCCATGGTTTGCCTGGCGGTATGGGCGACGACCTCGTCGATCCAGCCCTCCCCCAGCCGCGCGCCCGGTTCCAGCAAGAGCAGCCAGTCGCCCTTGGCCTGCCTGATGCCAGCAGCAATGCCGCCGCTGACATAGTGGCAGCCGGCATGTTCGGCGACGCGGTGCGTCTGATCGGTCGAGCCGGTGTCGCAGACGAGAACGTCGCGCACCACGCCCTCGACCGCGCCGCCGATCAGCGAGGCGAGCGTGCGGGCAAGGCCCTCCTCGTCATTCAGGGTTTCGATCAGTACGCTGAGCATGTTTAGCCGAATAGCGGAAAGCGGTGGGCTGCGCCAGTTTTTGCGGCACCCCGCGAGAAAGTTCTTGATTTGTTCTCGTCAACGCGATAGGAATACATTCATGAGCAGAGCGATTCGACAGCGGGCCGACAGTCCCTGGGAAAGGGCCAAAATGGAACAGATCGTGCGTGCCGACATTGCCGCCTTCGGCGTTGGCAGAGCCGAGATGGCGAATGCGATGATCGAGCAGAGCGGCATGCGCGTCCGTCCGGACCGCAATCGCGGCAGGTCGGCGGGCATAAATCCGTCCGGCCGTTTCGAGCCGGTCAGCCGGCATGTGTTCGATGACGGCTGGAATTCGCTGGAGGAGCTGCCGCCCTTCAAGACCGAGGTACAGATCGAGAAGCCGCGCACCATCATCACCCGCAACGAATCGCCCGATATCTCCTTTGACCGCTCGATCAATCCCTATCGCGGCTGCGAACATGGCTGCGTCTATTGTTTCGCGCGGCCGACGCACAGCTTCATGGGCCTGTCGCCGGGGCTGGATTTCGAATCGAAGCTGTTTGCCAAGCCGGATGCGGCGCGGTTGCTCGACAAGGAATTGTCCAGGGATAATTACCAGCCGCGCACCATCGCCATAGGCACCAACACCGATCCCTATCAGCCGATAGAGAAGCAATACCGGATCATGCGCGAGATCCTCGAAGTGCTGGAGGCGCGCGGCCATCCGGTCGGCATCGTCACCAAATCGGCACTGGTGACCCGCGATATCGACATTCTGTCGCGCATGGCCGAGCGCGGGTTGGCCAAGGTGGCGCTGTCGGTGACGACATTGGACAGGATGCTGGCCAGAACGATGGAGCCGCGCGCGTCGACGCCGACCAAGCGGCTGGAGGCGATCAGACAGCTTTCGGACGCCGGCATTCCGGCCTCGGTGATGGTCGCGCCGATCATCCCCGGACTGACCGATCCGGAAATGGAGCGCATCCTCGATTCGGCGCAGGCAGCGGGCGCGCGTGAAGCCGGCTATGTGCTGCTGCGCCTGCCGCTGGAGGTCGCGCCGATCTTCAAGGACTGGCTGCTGCGCCACTATCCCGACCGCTATCGCCACGTCATGTCGCTGATCCGTTCGATGCGCGACGGCAAGGACTACGATTCAGAATGGGGCAAGCGCATGAAAGGCTCCGGCCCCTATGCCTGGCAGATCGGCCGGCGTTTCGAGATCGCCGCCAAACGGCTCGGCCTCAATGCCGAACGGCGCTCGCTCAGGACCGACCAGTTCGTCCCCGCTGCCAAGGCAACCGAGCAGCTGATGCTGCTGTGACAAAGCGTCTCGCGCCAGCCGCTTTGAAGCGGCCGCAGCAGGCGAAAATCCCGTCCGGCCTGTCCTGTCCCCGGGCTTGCAGACGGTAGCCCCCTCCTGGTCCGGTGCCCCGCCCGACCCGGAGGGGACTTGCGGAGAATCGGAGCCGATGCGAACCTCGCCGCACCATGGCTCGCCCGCGTTCCGATTCTCCGCTTCTCTTCGAAATCGTCGAGAAACCCGACTTCTCGTTCGAGACGAGAGCGATGGCCGAAGGCCTTTGGCCGGTGGCGGGGATGGACGAGGCCGGCCGCGGCCCACTCGCCGGGCCGGTGGTGGCGGCAGCGGTGGTGCTCGATCCCGCCAACATCCCCGACGGCCTCGATGATTCCAAGCGGCTGACGCATTTGCAGCGTGAGGCGCTGTTCATGAAAATCCTCGGCTCCGCACTCGCCGTGTCGATGGCCTCGGTCAGCGCCGAAGGGATCGATGCCTCCAACATTCTCAGGGCCAGCCTGGAGGCGATGCGCCGTGCAGTGGCCGGCCTGTCAACCCGGCCGAAGCTGGCACTGGCCGACGGCCGCGACGTGCCGCCCGGCCTGCCCTGCGAGGGCAAAGCGCTGATCAAGGGCGACCAGCGCTCGCAGTCGATCGCCGCAGCCTCGATCGTCGCCAAGGTGTTGCGCGACCGCATGATGTGCGGCTGCGGCAGCCATCATGCGCGTTACGGCTTCGAACTGCATATGGGCTACGCCACTGTGCGCCATCGCACGGCGATCGATCTGCACGGGCCGGTGGCGCGGCTGCACCGCGCCTCCTTCGCGCCGTTCCGGTTCGGCGGCACCGAGGTGCTGGAGGAAGAGGTTTTTTCGGGTTTGGATTGAGATTGGCGAAGCGGCTAGGCGCGGATCTCCCCCCTCGGGGGAAGATGGCCGGCAGGCCAGAGGGGGTCGCCGCGCGTGAAGCGCCAAGCTCCTCTTCGTCTTACATGGCGTCGCGCCAGGACGTACCGACCCCCTCTGTCGCCTTCGGCGACATCTCCCCCTCAAGGGGGGAGATTATGCGCTCTGCCGCTTTCGCCAACAAAAAAGCCGCCAGGTTTCCCAGGCGGCTTTCGATGAATTCTCGACGAAGTCGCTTAATTCAGCTTCGACTTCAAATCCTGCAGGGAGGCGTTGAACAGGTCGGCGCCGGCCTTGGCGTCGATCTTGCCGGCCAGCAGCGCGCGCGCGGCTTCGACCGCGATGTCGACAGCGCTGGCGCGCACTTCGCCGATCGCTTCGCGCTCGGCCTGGCCGATCTTCTGCTCGGCCAAGGCGGTGCGCCGGGCGACATAGTCCTCGGTCTTCTTGTGCGCCTCGGCGGCAAGCATGTCGGCTTCACGCTTGGCGGCGGCAACGATGGCCGCCGCCTCCTGCTCAGCTTCCTTGCGCTTGCGCTGGTATTGGCCAAGCAGCTGCTGTGCCTCTTCGCGCAACCGGCGCGCCTCCTCGAGCTCCGAGCTGATCTTGTCGGCCCGCGCATCGAGCGCCTTGGCGATCATGCCCGGCACCTTGATGTAGATGGCGATGCCGAGGAAGATTACGAGGGCAACCGTTGCCCAAAGCGTCGCGAGAGATGTGGCGTCCATGATGCGCTCCTCACCCGGCCACGGATTTGACCGCGGCCGCGATTTCAGCCTTGCTGGCCTTGCCGCCGACAAGCGCCTCGACGATGGCCGAAGCGGTGTCCTCGGCGATCGCGCCGACTTCCTTCATGGCATTGGCCTTGATGGAAGAAATACGCGCCTCGGCCTCGCCAAGCTTCTGGTCAAGCGCTGCCTCGATCGTCTTGCGGGCAGCTTCGGCTTCCGCCTTGGCCGCATCGTTGGCCTGCTGACCGATCGCATTGGCCTTGCCCTTGGCTTCCGCTAATTCCTGCTCATAGGCGGCAACGGCGGTATCGGCCTCGCTTTTCAGCCGGGCAGCATGATCGAGATCCTGCGTGATGCGGTCGTTGCGAACGTCGATGATGCCGCCAACGCGCGGCATCACTACCCGTTTCAAGAAGAGGTAGAACAGCCCGAAAGTGATTGCCAGCCACAGCAGCTGTGACGGGTACGTCGCCGGATTGAATGGCGGGAACGTGCCGTGCGCCTCGGCAGGCACGCCGGTGCCGGCGTGCGTGTCGCCTTCCGCTGCGGCTGGCGCGGACTCTTGCGCAAAGGCAGATGTCACGAACATGGACTATCCCCGAAATTCAGGCCCGCCGCAGGATCGCGGCCTGCCTGTTCAATTCTTCCCAATGTTCAGCCGAACAAATATTCAGCCGAACAGGGCGAGAAGCGCGATGAGAAGCGAGAAAATACCCAGCGCTTCGGTCACGGCGAAGCCGAAAATCAGACGGCCGAACTGGCCGTCGGCGGCCGACGGATTGCGCAGCGCGCCCGCCAGATAGCTGCCGAAGATGTTGCCGAGGCCAACGCCCGCGCCGCCCATGCCGAGGCATGCGATGCCGGCGCCGATGTACTTTGCTGCTTCTGCGTCCATTTGTTCAACTCCTTTGGATCTAAAATTCCGTTGCGGTTCCATCCGGCGGCAATGCCGGAAACTCTAAATCAGTGCGAAGGGTGCAGGGCGTCGTTCAGATACATGCAGGTCAGCACGGCGAAGACGTAGGCCTGCAAAAGCGCCACGAGCAACTCCAGAGCCGTCAAAGCCACGGCCATCGCCAGCGGCAGGACCGAACCCGCAATGCCAAGCGTGCCGAGAGCGCTGAGGCTGACGACGAATCCCGAAAACACTTTCAGCGTGATGTGGCCGGCCAACATGTTGGCGAACAGACGAACCGAGAGGCTGACCGGGCGCGATACGAAGGAAATCACTTCGATCGGAACGACAAGCAACATCATCACGATGGGCACGCCTTTCGGCACGAACAGCTTCAGGAAGCCGAGACCGTGCTTCATGAAGCCGTAGACGACGACCGTTCCGATCACCAGCGCGGCGAGGCCGAAGGTGACGATAATATGGCTGGTGACGGTGAAGAAATACGGGAACAGGCCAAGCAGGTTGGCGACAAGCACGAACATGAACAGCGAGAACACGAACGGGAAGAACTTCATGCCCTGCGTGCCCGCGGCGTCCCTCAGCATGTTGCCGACAAATTCATAGGCCATTTCCGAGACCGACTGAAGGCGGCCCGGAACCAGGCTGCGGCTCGACGTGCTGAGGTAGAGAAACGCCGATGCGACAGCGACCGTCGCAAGCATGAACAGAGCCGAATTGGTGAAAGACAAGTCGTAGCCGCCGATGTGAATCGGAACGATCGGATGGATCTGGAACTGGTGGATCGGATCGACCTTGTCAGCAGCCACTTTAAATCCCCATCAAAGCCGCAGGCGGCTTCAGCATTCTGTTCAATGCGCCGGCATGCGGCGCCTCAATTCATTCTTTCGGATCGCGCGGTTTGTCGCCCGTTCCGAATTCCGACACAAGCCCGGCTGAACGCAGGACATTGAGCACGCCGGCGCCAAAACCCAGCAGCAGCCCGACTATCAAACCCCATGGCGATGTCCCCGCCACGCGATCGATAAACCAGCCGAGAGCCGCACCGACCACTATCCCGGCGATGAACTCGCTGGACAGCTTGAGCGCCTGGCCGTACCCGGCCACACTGCCCGTTTTCGCGTCGTCTTTCCCCTCGAGCCGATCCGGCCGCCTTGTCGCAAGCGATGCTTCAAGGTCGCGCCGGCGGCGCTCAAGATCGTCGTCGCGGATGTCGGCTTCATGCTGCTTGCCGCGGCCGGTTTTGCCGGTTCCGTCTGGCCCATTCTTGTCGGCCACGCAACCCCCCCTGCCCGGTCAGACCGTTACCGTCCGTCCGCTTCTTAAAGTCGCCGGCAACATAGTTAGAGGGTCCGCGCCCGTCAAGCCACGGGCGGACCTTCGAGCTCAAGTATTTTTTCGTTATGAATCAGCTACTTGCCTGGGTGCGACATCGTGCCCGACGCGGTCTCCGGCGGGCTGCGGCCGAATCCCCACGGCGATGCGTCTTCCATCGGCCGCTCTCGCGGGAAAGATGCAAGGGCCGCCAGAGCGCTTAGCTCCAGCCGCCGCCATAGGTGCGGTAGAAGATGTGCAGGCCGATCCTGGTCATTTTCTGCATCGTCCGCGCCCAGCCCGGATGGACGTAGTTGGCGTAATAATGGGTCGACGAGCCGACTTCCGGAATGAAGATCTTGCCGGCTGTGACGGCCATGGCGACATCCTGAGCGGTCTTGTAGGCAGCGGGGTTGTCGATCCGCTTCTTCCTGCCGTCGCAGGCGAAGGAAAACTGACAGCGGTTGAACCAGTTGTCGTTCTGGTAGACAACGCCGCAGATCGAGTTCGGATAGGCCGGGTTTCGGACACGGTTGAGGATGACCTGGGCGACGGCGGCCTGGCCGCGCACGGACTCGCCGCGCGCCTCGAAATAGATGCCGTTGGCGAGACAGGCCTGCTCCGGTTTGGAAAAGACGCTCGCCGGCAGCGGCGTCTGCATCCAAGAATGATCGCCCTTGCTCAGGGGCGGAATGAAGCGGCCATCGTTCGGGTCCTCGTCCTGCAGCAAGGCCTCGAAAGGCGACGCCTTGGCGTAATCGGGGGCAGACGAGGCATAGGCGGTCGCCAGCACGTCGGGATGATCGTTGTTGACCAGCGCGGCAAGCATCGCCGGCACGCCGGAATCCGGCTTCTTGTCGACGCGCGTGTGGAAGGAGGCCGCGATCTGAATTTCCTTGCCTTTGATCTCGGGCTTGGCGAAGGCCATCCTCAGGCCGCTGTCCATGCTTGGGCGCAGCAGCGAGGAGGTTCGCTCGAAGATCGAGCCGGCGTTGAAGTTCTTCGGCGGCGAGACGGGCGAGACCTCGATGATGCGGCCCTTCTTGTCGGCACGCGTGATACGGTTCTCGTCCGGCGTCGTGCCGGCGATGCCGCCCTTGCCGCGAAACGAGACGGCGCCGATGCCGGGCAGTTGGACGCCGGAGCCGGAGAGCGAGCCGGTGCTGCTGGAATCGAGGAAGGGCATTTCGGCGGCGTGAACGGAGCCGGCGACGGATTTCTCGACATAGGCGTTCCAGCGGACGCTCGGCGCCTCAAGACCGGAGACCAGGCTTGTCATGTCCTGATAGGCAACGACACTCGGAAAGCCGATCCAGATGCCAAGGCCAATAATAAACGGAGACAGGAAGGAACGCTTTTTCTCACCGGCGGCGGCGACAAGCCGCGTCAAAACACGTCGATGCACGGAACTCTCCAGAAACGCAACGGACCCCACTGGAGAGCTACAATGATGCATTAACCTTGATGGGGCGTTAACAGCTTAGAACCTTGTTTTCCCATCTCGTGTCGAAGTCAGGCGCTTTTGCGGCTGTCCGTTGGCGGAAGAAAGATCGGCCAGGCGATCAGCGCGCAAATAGCCGCACCCAGCCAGACGCCTGGCCACGAGCAGAGCACGAGAAGCCCCGGAATGGCGATCGGCACCAGGAAAAAGGCAATGAAGACCAGACTGTTGGCAAGGCCGAGCGCCGTTCCGGCCTGGCTGGCGCCGGCCAGCGTCGCAAGCTCGGTGTAGGCGACGCCGTGCCAGGAGGAGACGCAGATGCCGGCCACGACGAGCATCGCAACGATCGCCGGCGACAGCATCGGCGCTTGGCCTGACAAGAATTGGGCCGAAAACAAGACGAGCGCCGCAAGCACGGCGAAGGCGGCCACGCTCAGCATGCTGCACAGACGCAGGAACGACCGGCGGTTGCCGTGACGGTCGGTATAGCGGCCGCTCCAGACGCGCATGACCATGGCGCCGACCTGCACGGCACCCAGGCTGGCGCTGATCACGGCTGTTCCCATGCCGGCAAAATCATGCAGGAAGACGGAAGCAAAGGTGAGCACGGCCACCTGTGGGAAGCACAGCAGGCCGATGGCTGTCGCGATGCGCCAGACGGCCGGGTTGCGCAGCGGCGCGGGGCCGGCCGGCTTTGCCGCGCTGCTCGAATGGGCATGGTCGTGCGCCGGCGGCTGATGCAGCCAGCGCCAGGCGAGTGAGGTCGAGACGGCGGATGCAGCCGCCAGAAGTCCGAAGACCGCCGTGAAGCCATGGGCCGAAGCGAGCGACGGCAGCACCAGCGCGCCAAGCCCGCCGCCAAGCGGCACCGCCGTCTGCCTGATGCTCATGGCAAAGCCACGCTCGCCTTCGCCGAACCAGGCCATGATGGCGCGGCCGCTGGAGCCGTTGACGCTGCCGCCGAGCAATCCGGTGACCAGCAGGGCAGCGGCGAGAAGCGCGACGCCGGGAATTTGGGCTGGTGACGGCACGACCAGCGCGGCCATGACGAGCAGCCACAACGCGGTTGCGCCGAGCCCGGTCAGCAGCACGCGGCGGTCGCCCCAGCGATCGGTCAGCAGCCCCCACGGCAATTCGCTCAGCGCCACGCCCAAGCCGAGAAGGCCAAGCGCCAGACCGAGCTCGCCATTGGAGAGATGATAGCCCGAGCGTAGGAACACCGCCGTGGCCGGAATGCCGGAGAATGTCGCGGAGAAGCAGGCGTTGGCGGCGACGCCGATACCCAGCACCTTCCAGCGATGATTGGGTCGAAGCACCGCCGCCTCTGACAGGGTGGTAACGGCGGCCGGGCGAAGCGGTTTGCAATCTGCTCGTGTGTCGACAGCGGACATGGTTCAGCTCCTGCATGCGCTGGTTGCGTTCGGGTCTTGACGCGCTCTCTCTACCGCCATAACTTCGTACTGAATATCAGGAAGTTTTTCACATAATGTCCTAAATATCAGGATTATCGCTATGCGACGCGTGACATTCGATCTCGAAGTTCTGCGCAGCTTCATTACCGGCATGGAGCTGGGCAGCTTCGCCAAGGCCGCCGACCGGCTCGGCCGCTCGACGTCGGCAATCAGTGCGCAATTGAAGAAGCTGGAGGAGCAGGCGGCGACGCCGATCTTCCGCAAATCTGGGCGTGGCCTGGCGCTGACGGACGCGGGCGAGACCATGCTCGGCTACGCGCGCCGGCTGATCGAGCTCAATGACGAGGCCGCCTCCGCCATCCACGATGTCGAGCTGGAGGGTTGGGTACGGCTTGGGCTACAGGAGGATTTCGGCGAGGCGGTGCTGCCGGATGTGCTCGGGCGCTTCGCCCGCGCCCATCCCAAGGTCAAGATCGAGGCCAGGATCGCGCGCAGCCATGAGCTTGCCGAAAGGATCATTTCGGGCAGCGTCGATATCGCGCTTGCCTGGCACAATGGCGCGACGCTGCCCTACAGCCGGAATCTCGCCGACGTCCAGATGCGCTGGATCGGCCCGGCAAAACAGATCGAGACCTGCCTGCGCGATGGCGAGCCGTTGCCGCTGGTGGCGCTCGAAGCGCCGTGCCTGCTGCGCAGCGTGGCGACCGAAACGCTGGACCGCGCCGGCCTGGCATGGCGGATGGCCTTCTCCAGCCCCAGCCTTGGCGGCATCTGGGCAGCCGTCGCCGCCGGGCTCGGACTGACGATCCGCACCGATATCGGCCTGCCGGCCAGCGTCAGGGCGATGACGCCGGAGATCGCCGGGCTGCCCGCCTTGCCCAAGATGGCGCTGTTCCTGCACCGCAAGGAGGCCGAGCCCGATCCGATAGCGGCGCGGCTTGGCGACATCCTGCTGCAGGCGGCGCTGGAAGCGTTGCCGGGAAGTGGCGACGCGGATGGTCTGAGGAAGCGGCTTAGCGCAGACGAGCCGAAAGGGGCGCAGGGCGCTCCATAACTTAGTCGGTCGAAGAAGCAGTAATGCTGGCGATCCCTCGCGCGCCCCTCTGTCCTGCCGGATATCTCCCCCTCGAGGGCCGCTCGAGGGGGAGATTAGCAGCTTCGCCGTCCCACCCGTCTTTCGGCGTCGGAGATTGGCTAAAAGCGGAGGGAACGGCCAATCTCTCCCGGCCGGCGAACAGGTGTCCGAGGTGCGCAAGCGATGCGGATCGGCGCGCCGGGCATATCGAAAGCCTCGCCTCTATGCTACCAACATGCTTACTTTACGCCCGTCATCGGCGAGCGGTCTCTTGTTTCAATGAGGTTTTTCGGTGACGTGCTGGTCCGGTCAGGGGATAATTCCCCGAGGGCCCCGGCGTAGCTGAATCTGGCGGGTACCGCAGCATTTCTTGAACTTCATACCTGAACCGCAAGGACATTGATCATTGCCGCCGCGTTGCAGCCGGCCGACCAGGGGCAGCAGCGCCGCGGAAGGCAGGAGCGCTGCCACAAGGGCAGCCAACTTACCCGAGATTCCCGGTACGACGAGGCGACGACCGGATTTGAACGCTCGCCACGCCTGTTCGGCCACATACTTCGGATCCACCTTGGGCAAGATGTTGAAGAGCACCGTCTGATTGGCGCCTGATCTTGCGAGAAACTCCGTGGACACCGGGCCTGGTGCAACGCATGTGACCGTCACACCGGTTCGGCGCAATTCCTGGTGAAGCGCCTCTGAGAAGAAGCGCACGAAAGCTTTGCTAGCGAAGTACAGAGCCATATAAGGCCCGGGAACGAACCCGGCCACGGAACTGAGATTGAGCACCCCGCCCCGTCGGCGTGCCACCATTCCCGGCAGAAAATGAAGGGTCAGTTCTGTGAGGGAATGTATATTGAGATCGATGATGCCGAGTTGACCATCAATAGGCAGCGCCGTCGTCGCGCCCCGCAGGCCGTACCCGGCGCTGTTGACCAGGACATCACAGACCAGGCCGTGTGCGGACAGAAAGCCCTCCAGGCGCGTTGGCGCATCGCCTGCCACGAGATCCAACTCGAGCGTGAATGCCTCGCCGCCCGCCTCCCTAACCTCAGACGCCGCGGCGGCCAAACCCTCAGGTGAGCGGGCAACCAGCACAACCGCACCGCGCTCCCTTGCAGCGACGCTCGCAATCGCCCGGCCAATTCCACCCGAGCCGCCAATCACGACGATAGCTGGCCGGAATTCACAGTGCGAAATCACTTCGCATTCCTCTGTCTTGCAGGAGCGGAAACACCTTGACCGAGCAGCACCACTTCATTGGCGACAGTGCCGTTCAGAATCTTTTCGAATCTCTCCAGTGCTCGTGCGACGTTCGCTCCATCCATGACCCGGTGATCGTAGTGGATGCGGACATTCACCGATCCGTCTTTGCCGATCGGACCGTAGTTTAGAAGGGTGGTCAGTGGTGTCAGCGGGTTGAGTGATTCCGCACCGAGACCAGAATAGACGGACAGTTGGAAGGTACCGAAGTAATTTGCCCTTTGCCGGGCGATGTTCAACCCTAGCCACATAAGCAGCCACCTGACTGGCGCGGGCGCACCTGCCATCCGCAAGGCACGCCGAAACTCCGGGACCTCCTGGATCGGCCGTGATCGAGCCGCGTGGATGGATCGCTCAAGTTCCGTGATGGAGTAGCGCTCCGGGCATTTGATGCAGCTCAGCAGAACGGCCGGCTCGCCATCATATTCGCGCTCGTGGGCAATCGAGGCTACGCTTGCCGGATACTCGTAAAGCTGCGGCCAGGGCAACTTGACATAGGCGCGCCGCAACTCCGGGGTCTCTAGGGCAAGAAGCGCATACCCTTTCAGGAAGATCGCGGTCCACGAGGGCCTGGTCTGCTGCGCCATTCTAGCCCTTACGAGTGGGCCGAGATTCATCTGACGCTGCACCGCGACCCGTGGCACGCCGATCGAAAACCTCATCAGGTCGCCAACAAGGCGCCGGGGCGCGGAAAGCTTGAGGGCTCGGCCTCGCATAAAACGACCTCTAATAAAGATAAGGGAATATTCGCTTGGTCCTTTCCATATAGACACGGTATTGCGAGCCTAAATTCTCCAGCATCATACGCTCTTCCTTATCCACTCTCAGCAGGAAAAGGACTGCGAAACCAACCAAACCCGATATGCCCGCAACCCAGTTCGGCAGCAGAAAGAGCTGGCCGAGCCCCATAAGCAGGAAAGAGGTGTACATAGGGTGACGGACCAAGGCGTATGGCCCGGCGCTGACCAGTTCATGCCGTTCGCGAATCTCGAGCGTAATCGACCAGTTACGGCCAAGTTCCTTGTGGGATAAGCGAAAAATCCACAGCGCTGAGCAGAAGATGATGGTTCCGAGCGCCACCGACCACACGCTGGCCGGATGATCAGCCGCTGCGGGGATGCCGGTGGCGACATAGAAGCCAGGCAGGATCGCCAGGCCAAGGAGAGCCGATGCAAGCCCGACGGTGTCGGAACTTGAGCGGCCGCCAGCTACTATTCGCACGCGCCTTGCCCGGCGCTCGAAGGGATACCGGATCACGTACCAAGCGACGATGCCGATCACCCATATGATCTCGCCAAGTGAGGCTAAAGCAATGGTCACTTCAGGTCACCAGCGCCCTTTCTGCGATCGCGACTGTAGCAGCTGCCCCAGAGTATGGCCACTTCACCCATCGCCTCGATTTCGTCACCGGCCTACCTTCAGGCGCAGCGATCCTCTCCGAGTTAGTCCGCACACGCGAAAGCCGGAGGGGCAGTACCGATCGCATTCGGTCCCATTCATCCCTCGAATCTTGGTTATGTATTCATCTCCCGAAGCTCGGTTATGAATTGTTGCGGCCGGAGCTGAATGGCGGGAGTCTTATATCCCATGGAATGAGCGATGTCCGCCACGAAGCCGTTGCAGTTCAAGACCGTCGCCTGCCAGACATGCGAGCTCGCCTGCAGCTTGCGGATGTAGGCAACGACTTTGTCGTATTCGGCCCGGGTCAATATGATTCGCCAGCTTGCGGATCTGTATGGTTCTTCCAGATCACCGTCGCTCCACCCGGTTTCGGCTGGCACCGGCACGATATGGCCCAGAACATAGGGAACCGCACTGTTCGAAGCCGGGTGAAGGCCCGCGACTTGGGGATCGATCATTCTCCCGGCCCGGTCCAGGCGCCCAAAAACTGCGTAGGTGTGGCCGTAGCTTAGGGCGTAGCGGGAGCGGAACTCGATGAAGTACCGCTCGTCGTTTTTTTTAGGCGCAGCTCCGCCATCGGCATAAGATACGAAATTCGGCTGGGGCGGCAGGTCTTTCGTCTGACATGCCGCTGCCGGGAGGGCCACCAATGCCACAAGCAAGAGACGGCTACTTACAAGCGTCATCGCCGCGTCCATTCCCGAACTTCACAATGCACAGACCTAATAACGGCCTATGCCCGCCAACCGCGCCGGACGCTATGAAGCCGGCCAAAGCCCCGGCTGCGTATGTATGGGGAAGGGCTTGGCACCCCTTCCCCATACAAGCCGGTCCTTACTTAATCACTGGTTCCTCTACCGGAGCGGGTGCCGGAGCCTTACCCTTTCCTTTGCCGATCCAGTCGTTCGCGCAGCCGCTCAGGCTGGCAACGGCGAGCACAGCAACCATTGCAACCAATATCCTGTTCATCAAGCAATCCTTTCCCCGGGGGCGGAATAGCCTATAGAATCGCCACAACTAAAACGATATGCAGCCCCACCAAGTTAGCTGCGATCTACACCAACGCCTAGTGCAGAAATGACACAGTTGGCATCCAGTTGCCGGCGGCACCTTTGCGGTGACGTGCTGGCAGGGTTCACCATGCAACGGAGATCAGGCCTGCCCACCATCAAACAACCACCACCGTCGTGCCCAAAGGAGTACGGTCGTAGAGGTCAATGACGTCGTCATTTATCATACGGATGCACCCGTTCGATACCGCTGTGCCTATCGTCCATGGCTCGTTTGTACCATGTATCCGGAAGTGGGTGTCGCGCCCGTCTTGATAGAGATAAAGGGCACGCGCACCAAGCGGGTTGTTTGGTCCGCCAGGGACCCCCCCTGCATACTTCACCAGGCGCGGCTTGCGCTGCATCATGCTGGCGGTGGGTGTCCACGACGGCCAGTCCGCCTTGCGGCCGACGGTCGCTGTACCCTTGAACGAAAGTCCCTGCTCGCCGACGCCAACGCCGTAGCGCGTCGCCCACCCGTCCGTCTCGACGGCATAGAGAAAGCGTTGCGAAGTATCGACGACGATCGTTCCGGCCGGCTCGTTTCCGTCGTACCGCACGTGCTGTCGTCGGTAACGAGGATTCAGGCCACGCCTTGGTCCGAACGCGGATGAAATCGACGTACATCCGGAGACCATCAGAGCCAGACTACCCAGCACGAGCCCCCGGCGCGCAATGTGGTGTTCTTCCATTTGTACCTGCTAGGAAACTGGTCATCTACCGCCGCCCTCGTCTCTACCATTCCAAGGCCTGCGCGCCAAGTCTCGCTGTGTGGTGGCAAAATGAATTCACAGGATTGACAAGCGAATTGGAGCGAAACTTCTTGCGATAACCGTCTGCCTCTGTTCGGTTATGTCAAAATTGGCATAGGACAGAGACGATGAAGCCTGACTTCCATGGTAAAGTCGCGATTGTGACCGGCGCAGGCTCCGGAATAGGGGCGGCTGTTTCACGGCAACTCGCGCAAGAAGGAGCCGAGATTGTTGTCGCCGACCTTGATGCCGAGGCCGCGCACTGCAGAGCCGCCGAAATAAGCTCGCAAGGCGGCAGGGCCTACGACTTTGCGGTAGATGTCACGGATGCGGCAGCCGTGGAAAAGCTGATCGAGTTCACTGTCCAGAAATGCGGCGGACTGGATATGGCGGTAAACAATGCAGGTATCGACGGCATTCGAAAAGCCACGGCAGACTATCCGCTCGACAACTGGCACAAGCTGATAAACGTCAATCTAAATGGCGTTTTCTACAGCATGAAGTACGAAATCGCCGCGATGCTGGATCGAGGCGGAGGCGCCATCGTGAACATGTCCTCCGTCCTCGGTTCCGTCGGCTTGCCAACTGCGTCCGCATACACGGCAGCGAAACACGGAGTCGTTGGACTAACCAAAGTTGCGGCGATCGAATATGCCAGGATGGGCATCCGGATCAATGTAGTCGGCCCCGGCTGGATCGAAACGCCTCTTTTGTCGGAGCAAATGGAGGCATTAGCCAGCCGGCGCATGGCAGGTCTTCAGCCGATGGGCAGGCGCGGGAAACCAGAAGAGGTAGCGGCTCTTGTATGCTTCCTCTTGTCCGACCAGGCCAGCTTTATCACTGGGAGCTACCATCTGGTGGACGGAGCTTACACCGCCCATTAGGTGCAGAGGCTGCCCCCACTCGCGCCGGCCACCGTCAGGGCGATGACGCCGGAGATCGCCGGGCTGCCCGCACTGCCTGAGATGGGCCTGTTGCCGCATCGCAAGGAAGGCCGAGCCAGACCCGGTGGCGGCGCGACTTGCCGACATCCTGCTGCAGGTGTCGGTGGAATCGCCTTCCCGAAAATGTGCAGGCGCTGCCCGCGAGCGGCCTGCCGAGCGTAGCCTGATGCTGGCGCCCAGAAGACGCGCAGCTCAGCGGCGCTTCTTCGCCCTGCCGGCGAAAGGATTGTCCGAGGTGCGCAAGGCGATGCGGATCGGCACGCCGGGCATGTCGAAAGCCTCGCGCAGGCTGTTCGAGAGATAGCGGACGTAGGATTGCGGCATCGCATCCGGCCGTGAGCAGGAGACGACGAAGCCCGGCGGCCGCGTCTTGGCCTGCGTGACATATTTGATCTTCAGCCGACGCCCGGCGACAGCGGGCGGCGGATGATGCGCCAGGATGCCTTCCAGCCAGCGATTGAGCTTGCCGGTCGACACACGGCTGTTCCAAACTCGATGCGTCCTGATGACAGCATCCATCAGCTTGTCGAGGCCACGCCCGGTCTCGGCCGACACCGGCACCGCCTGCATGCCGCGCGCCTGCGGCAGCAGCCGCTCGGTTTTTTCGCGCAGCTCGGCCAGCAACTCCTGGGGATGATCGACAAGGTCCCATTTGTTGAAGGCGATCACCGGGGCACGGCCCTCGCGGATGATCAGGTCGGCGATCTGCAGATCCTGCTTCTCGAAGGGAATGGTGGCGTCGAGCACGATGATGACGATTTCGGCAAAGCGGATGGCGCGCAAGCCGTCCTGCACCGACATCACTTCGAGCTTTTCGTGGATCCTGGCCTTGCGGCGCATGCCGGCGGTGTCGAACAATTTTAAGCGGCGGCCATGCCAGTCCCAGTCGACCGAGATGGAATCGCGAGTGATGCCGGCCTCAGGGCCGGTCAACAGCCGCTCCTCGCCGATTAGTGCGTTGATCAGCGTCGACTTGCCGGCGTTGGGGCGGCCGACGACGGCGATGCGCATCGGCTTGGTGTCGTCATAGCTCGGCTCGGCGTCCGGGTCGGTGATGTCCTCGCCGATTAGCACCTCGCTGGCGGCGACCTCATCCTCGCCGGCCTCTTCGTCCTCGCCGAAGGCGCGCGCCTCGCCAAGTGCTGCGATCACCGCGTCGCGCAAATCGGGCAGGCCCTGGCCGTGTTCGGCCGAGACCGGGATCGGTTCGCCAAGGCCGAGCTCCCAGGCCTCCAGCATGCCGCCCTGGGCGCCGCGCGCCTCAGCCTTGTTGGCAACGACGACAACCGGCTTGCCGGACTTGCGCACGATCTCGGCGAAGGTCTTGTCGTCGGGCATCAGCCCGGACTTGGCATCGATCGTAAAAAAGATCAGGTCGGCCTCGCGGATGGCGATCTCGGTCTGGGCGCGCATGCGGCCGGGCAGCGTCGAGGCAGCCGCATCCTCGAAGCCGGCGGTGTCGATGACGTCGAAATGCAGGTCGTAGAGCTTTGCGGCATGGACGCGGCGATCGCGGGTGACGCCCGGCGTATCGTCGACAAGCGCCAGCTTCCTTCCCACCAGCCGATTGAAAAGGGTCGATTTGCCGACGTTAGGCCGGCCGATGATGGCGACTTTGAAGGTCATGGACTATCACGACACGCCGCCCGAGCCGCGGATCAGCTCGGACATCAAAGTCGCCCGCTCGCGCGTGTTGCGCGGGGCGCCATCATCCGCGGCGATCTGGTCGAACAGCTTCAATGCATCCGCCGCCTTGCCTTCCTTCCAGGCGGCAAGGCCAAGCGCCTCGCGCGCCGTATGGCGCAGCGTGTTGGTCTCGGCGGTGAGCGCCTCGACGCGACTGGAGACATCGGCGAAAGAGCCGTGGTCGACCAGAAGCAGCGCTGCCCTGAGCCGAGCCATGTCGCGAATGCCGGAGGGTATCTTGGTGTCGGCGGCGACCTCGTCGAAATCCTTGACGGCGGCGTCGACGTCGCCCTTGTCCGCCTTGACGGTTGCCGCGCGCATGCGGGCGAGCAGCGGATAGGCGCCGTAGCCGTCCTTCTCCAACGCCTCCAGAGCGGCAAGCGCCTCGTCGTTCTTGCCGTCATTGGCAAGCTTGAGCGCCTGCGAAAAAGCATCGCCCGAGCGGTTGGCGCGAGTTTCGTCCCAATAGCGGTAGCCGACGACAGCAGCAGTGCCGAGCACCACCAGCACGGCCAGCACGAGCAAGGCGGGACCGAAACGGTCCCACAGCGCATGCGCCTGGTCGCGACGAATCTCTTCGTTGACTTCGCGGATAAAACTGTCGTCCGACATGGATCAAAACCATTCATGCCCCGGGCGGGGCGGTTGATGAGCCCGCGTTTTAGCGAAATTTTGCCGGCATGGAAGGGGTTCGGCAGGAAAATCGCCTATTCACGAGGCAGTCGCCGCCAACGGCGGCCGTACAGGTCGATCGTACCCGTGCCATATTTCAGCGGTAGGCGTCGCTTCTACATTCCTTGATCCGGTCAGATGCCTTTGCCCCGTTTGTCCCGCGTTGTTGCGTTTTCGATTGCCGCGCTTGCTACCGGCGCGGCATTTGCCGACCCGCCGCCGCCGCCGACAAAACCGAAGCAGATCGTCATCATCTCATTCGACAGCGCCCGCGACATTTCGCAGTGGCAGCGCAGCCGGGCGCTGGCCCGGCGCACAGGCGCGCATTTCACCTATTTTGTCTCCTGCGTGTTCCTGCTGTCGCCCGAGACACGCAAGCAATACACCGCGCCCGGCAAGACAGAAGGCAAATCGAATATCGGCTTCGCTGCCTCCAAACAGGAAGTCGCCGAGCGGCTCGAGCAGATCAACCTCGCCGCTAGGGAAGGCCACGACATCGGCAGCCATGGCTGTGGTCATTTCGATGGCAAGGACTGGAGCAAAGCCGACTGGCTGAGCGAGTTCGGCTCGTTCAAGCATATTCTCGAAAACGCCTATTCGATCAACGGCATTGCTCCTGAACCGAAGGACTGGCGCGATTTCGCCCGCAAATCGGTGGTCGGGTTTCGCGCGCCCTACCTGTCGGCAAACAAGGCGCTCTACGAGGCGCTGCCCGCGGCCGGTTTCCTGCTCGACGCAAGCGGCGTCTCGCGTGAGCCGGTTGAGCCACCGACCGTCAGCGGCATCACGCGCTTTTCGCTGCCGCAGATCCCGGAAGGGCCGAGCTCAAGGCGGGTGATCGCCATGGACTACAATCTCTATGTCAGGCATTCCGGCGGCTTCGAGCGGCCGAGCATGGCGGAAGAGTTCGCTGACCGGACCTATCACGCGTTCCGCGCCGCCTTCGATGCGCAATACCGGGGCAAGCGCATTCCGCTTGAGCTCGGCTTCCACTTCACGCTGATGAATGACGGCGCCTACTGGAACGCGCTGGAACGCTTTGCCGGCGAGGTCTGCATCAAGGCCGACGTCGAGTGCATCAGTTTTCGCGATTATCTATCGCAGCGAGGCGAACGGCAGGCGGCGGTGGGCGGCTGAGCGGAAGCGCTCGCCACCCGATTTTCTTAGCTTGCTGGCTGATCCTCAGGGCGCAGGCCAGCTTGCTCCCGTTCCAGATAGTGCTGATCGATTACCGGCAGCGGTGCCCCTTCAAGGGTCGCTTCGAACGCGCGCAGACGTTTGTAGATAGAAATCAACTCGACGATAGTAGGCCAGGAATTGACGAGATACTGGAACGAACTGGCGACTTGGGAAAAGGCGGAGACGACCTGCTGAAAAATGCCGAAGCTTATCTTGCCTACAGCGAGAGTCGGAACAAGAATAAGTGTGGCGAAAACGTTGTCTACCTGGAGATAGAGATACCGGACCATGTCGAAGTAGACATAATGAGCGTAGAGGGTGAAATAGTTCTTCCGAACATTCGCGAACAGCTCAGCTAGGGTTGGCGGTTGCGCTCTTGCCATATCGTCCTCACCAAGGACAAGTTCCTTGCGCAGAGCGGCTTCAACCCGTTGATTTCGAAATTCCAGGCCAGGAAGCTTGACCCCGACCACGGCCAACAACCCAGTGCCGAACAACGACCACACGATTGCGGCGATTACCAGTGGATAGGGAATCGCTCCGACGATAGGAAGGGTTGGGACATGACGAGACAGAGCTGCCAGCAAGGGCAGGAATGCGATGAGGGTCATAACGGAATCGATGAAGTTCACTCCCAGCCCTTGCATTGTGCTCGAGAAGCGCATCGTGTCGTCCTGAACGCGCTGCGACGCCCCTTCGATATGACGTAGCCTCGGCCAATAGGCGGTAAAATAGTCGTTCATGGCCGTCCGCCAGCGGAAGACATAGTGCCTGACGAAGAAGACGTTCAAAACCGCGATGGTCATATAGACCAGCGCCAAAGAGAGGAACTGCCACACTCCGTAGTAAAGCTCGGCAGGCGTGACGGAGCCGGGTGTGGTCAGGGCCCTCTGCACCATGTCGTAGAACATGCCACGCCAATCGTTCAGCGCCACACTTATCTGGACGATGAAATTAGTGACAAAAACAACCAAACCAGAACCAAGGATCGACCAATTCTGCCAGGGATGGGGGGCGTACAGCGCCCAAAAAAGGTAAAATATGCCGATACCGGCGAAGAAATATCCGTAGAACCAGAGGAATGACGCCGTCAGGAATCTCACTGGGCTTATGACAGGCGCTGCCTGCGGATCGACTGGCGGCATGCCAAGCATCGTGCCGAGGTGTTCGCCGCCGAAAAACCAAAGAACAACGAGCAGAAGGCTCCAGACGGCGACCGAGGTGAAAAACAGCTTCGGCTGCGGAAAAAACGATACGAACACTGTGGCGAAATCCTCGGTCGGCGCAAATCAGCGGCGTTGGTCAGCGGGCATAAAGTCACACATTAGTGGGAAAGAAAATGCCCGTGCCCGACGCCCGGCGCCGAGCAAGACCATAATCATGGCGATTTTGGCGCAGCCGACCAGGCGATCGCGCCGGAAGCGAGCAGGACGGCGGCGGCAACGATCGAGGCAAGGAAAAAGTTACCTGAGGCCTGCGCGAGCAGCCCGGCGACGATCGGGCCGATGATCTGGCCAAGGCCGAAGGCGGCCGTCATTACCGCCAGCATCCGGCGTGGTGCTTGCGGAGCAAGCTGCCTGCCGGCCTGCAGGCCAAGCGCGGTGATGGCAATGAAGGTGCCGCCGACAAGAAGGCCGCCGAGCAGCGGCCCGGTGCGCCCGCCCATGGCGACGCTGGCGCTGACGCCGATCACTTCGACGAGGCATCCCAGGGCATAGGTGGCATAGAGCCCGATCCTGGCCGTAAGCTTCTGCCACAGCCAGACCGAGGGGAAACCGGCAAGGCCGGTGACCATCCAGACCACGGCCTCGAAGATCCGGCCGCCGCCGCCCTGGCGGACGATGGCGACCAGGAATGTTGCCGTGACGATATAGCCGAAGCCGAACAGGCCGTAGGCGACAATGATCTTCACCAGCGACCGGTCTTTTGGCAGTGCCGGCTCGGGCCCGGCAACGCTGTTCGCGGTCGAGGTGCCGGCAGCCAGCAAGGCGACGGCGGCAAAGCCGCAGGCCGAAATCGCCGCGGACCACAGCCAGCCCGCCGCCCAGCCGGCGTGTTCGGTGACAAGGAGCGCCAACAGCCCCGAGGATGCCGCGATACCGAGGCCGACACCGCCGAAATACAGCGCCTGCAGGTCGTTTCGCCCGGCCGCGGCGAGATGACCGAAAACGATGCTGGTCATGAAGACCAGCACGAAGGCGCTGGCGAGGCCGGCAAGAAAGCGGATGAGGAGAAAGCCGGTCATGGTACCGGTCAGGCCCATCAGCCCGGCGAGGATCGCGGTGGCGGCAAGGCCGGCCAGCATCAGCTGGCGCTCCCGGCCCTGCGCCCAGCCGCCGGTGGCGGCAAGCGCGCCGACGAGGTAGCCGAGATAATTGGCCGATGCGATCCAGCCTGCATCGGCCGGCGACAGGCGAAGCTCTTCCATCATGCCGGGCAGGATCGGCGTATAGACGAAGCGGCCGATGCCCATGGCGACGGCCAGGGCAATCATGCCGGCGATTGCCAGGCGCAAGGGCGAAGCGATGTTCATTGCAGTGCACCATAAGTGCGCCTGCCGGTGAGACAATCCGCCTTTTGTTGGGCCAGAAGGGTTGCGCAGCCGCGTCGGCGGTTGGCTCGCCCGAGGTGCTTCTTCAGGAGACTCAACCGCAGCAGGTTCTTGTCGAGGCCGTCTCGAAGCGAGTGCGACGCGCGGTCAGCCTGAACGGCATGTCGGCGAGTTCGCGCTCCGACATGGTGTCGAGCACCGGATGCGACAGCGGATCGGTCACCCAGCTGATGGCCTCGCTGTCGTGCCGGTGTGGCTGCGTCCCGATCGAGGAAAAGGCGCCGAGCCATGATAAAATCTTCATCGGATTTGCCTCCTCACTCTGCGTAACCCACTTAGAATCCGCCGTTCGTTAGCGTCTGGCAATTGAGATTTCCGCCGCTCGAGTTTAGAAAAACTGTATGGCTACTCTGAACCGCGTCCATCTCAACGGCTTGCGCGCCGTGGAAACCGTTGCCCGCCTGGGCTCGCTTGCGGCGGCGGCCGGCGAGCTCAACGTCTCGGTCAGCGCCGTCAGCCAGCAGATCAACCGGACAGAAAAGCAGCTCGGCCGGGCGCTGTTCGAACGAACGCCAGCTGGCCTGGTGGCGACGGAATTCGGTGCCGTCTTTACCGCGCGGCTCAGCGCCGGGTTTCGCGAACTCGCACAGGCGGTGGCGCTTGCCGATGAAAGCTCGGAGTGCACGCTGGTGGTTTCGGTGGCGCCGGCGTTCGCCTCGAAATGGCTGCTGCCGCGGCTATCGCGGCATTTTGCCCGGCATCCGAACGTGCTCCTGCGCATCGATGCCTCGGTGCGGCTTGCCGATTTCGATCGTTCGGACATCGACGTCGCCATCCGGCTCGGCGACGGCAAATGGCCGGGCGGGCGGGCCGAATTGCTGCTGGCGCAAGAGGTGTTTCCGGTCTGTGCACCGGTGATCGCCAGCAAGCTGAAATCGATCGAGGACCTTGCTTTGACTTGTGCGATCACAGACGAAAGATCGATGATCAGTTGGGAGAGCTGGTTCGAAGCGGCCGGGGTGGAGCCGGTCACCTTCATGAAAGGCGCGCGCTTCACAGATCCGATGCTGTGCCTGGAATCGGCGATTGCCGGTCACGGCGTCATGCTCGGCTGGCAATTGCTGGCCGCCGACGCGCTGGTCGACGGCCGTCTCGTTGCGCCGTTCGGCATACGCGCCCAGAGCGGGCTCGGCTATTGGCTGGTGACTTCGGCCAGCAAGGGCGAAAGCCGCAAGGTCAGGGATTTCAAGATCTGGGTGCGCGAAGAGATCGAGGCGACGATGGCGCAGTTCAGGTCGCTCGAGAGCGTCAGCTAGACCTGCCGGCGTCATCAGAGTGGAAAGGTCGGTAACGCCGGTCTATGTAAGACGCAGTCCCCAATCACGGCAGGCAGGATCATGACCACACATTCGCGCGGCGTTTCCGCAACCATCGACCCGGTGAAGCTCGACAGGCTGGCGGAGGTCGCCGTCAAGGTCGGGCTGCAATTGCAGCCGGGTCAGGATCTGGTGCTGACCTCGTCTATCGCCGCGCTGCCTCTGACGCGGCGGATCGTCGAGCACGCCTACAAGGCAGGTGCCGGCCTGGTGACGCCGATCTTCAACGACGACGAGATCACTCTCGCGCGCTTCCGCTACGGCGCCGACGCCGGTTTTGACCGCGCCGCCGGCTGGCTCTATGAAGGCATGGCAAAAGCCTTCGCCGACAATGCGGCGAGGCTTGCCGTGCGCGGCGAGGATCCCTCGCTGCTTTCGTCTCAGGACCCGGCAAAGGTGGCGCGTGCCAACAAGGCAAATTCGATGGCCTATCAGCCGGCGCTTGAGAAGATCACCGGCTTCGAGATCAACTGGAACATCGTGGCCTATCCCGATCAGGCGTGGGCCAAGCAGGTTTTCGCGGACGATGCCGAAGACGTCGCCGTGGCCAAGCTCGCCGATGCCATCTTTGCCGCCTCGCGGGTGGACGTCGAAGACCCGATCGGCAACTGGACGGCGCACAATGCGGCGTTGAAGAGCCGCACCGAATGGCTGAACGGCCACAATTTCCACGCACTGCATTTCACCGGCCCCGGCACCGACCTGACCGTCGGGCTGGCCGACGGCCACGAGTGGATGGGCGGCGCCTCGACCGCCAAGAACGGCATCACCTGCAACCCGAACATCCCGACCGAAGAGGTTTTCACCACGCCGCATGCAAGGCGCGTCGAAGGCCACGTCACGAGCACCAAGCCTCTGTCCTACCAGGGCACGCTGATCGACGGCATTGCGGTGCGTTTCGAGGCGGGCCGCATCGTCGAGGCCAAGGCCTCGAAAGGTGAGGATGTGCTGCAGAAGGTGCTCGATACCGACGAAGGCTCGCGCCGTCTCGGCGAGGTGGCGCTGGTGCCGCATTCCTCGCCGATCGCCAAGAGCGGGCTGCTGTTTTTCAACACGCTGTTCGACGAGAACGCCGCCTGCCACATCGCGCTTGGCCAGTGCTACTCGAAGTGCTTTGTCGACGGCGCCTCGCTCAGCCAGGACGAGATCGCGGCGCGCGGCGGCAACAAGAGTTTCATCCACATCGACTGGATGATTGGCTCGGACAAGATCGATATAGACGGCGTCCACAAGGACAGCAGCCGCGTGCCGGTGATGCGCAAGGGCGAGTGGGTTTAAGAGCACCAGCACGCAGCCGCGCCGGTGACGCATGCGGGGTTGGCAATGGAACTCGCGGTCAAGCGCATCTATGAGCCGCCGTCGCCCGATGACGGGCAGCGGGTGCTGGTGGACCGCATATGGCCGCGCGGCATCGCCAAGCAGGACGCGGCGCTGACGCTATGGCTGAGGGACATCGCGCCAAGCGACGCGTTGCGCAAATGGTTTGGCCATGAGCCGGCGCGCTGGGCGGAGTTCCAGCGGCGATACAGCGATGAGCTCGACCGGAACGGCGAGGCGGTGGCGGAACTGCGCGCCTTGCTGCGTGAGGGCAAGGTGACGCTGCTCTACGGCGCGCATGACGAGGCCCATAATAATGCGGTCGCGCTGGCGAGCTATTTGCATGGGAAAACCACAAGCGTCTGATACGATCGATATTCATGCCGGCAGGACAGAGGGGGGCGCGACGGATCGCGGTCGGTCGGTTCTACTTCCTACCGATCGCCTCTTGATAAACATCAGGCTTGAAGCCAACCAGTATGCGATCGCCAAGTTCCAGCACCGGACGCTTGATCATCGTCGGCTTTGCCAGCATCAGCGCCTTGGCCTTCCTTTCATCCAGGCCCATCCTGTCCTCCCCCGACAGTTCGCGAAACGTCGTGCTCGCCTTGTTGAGCAGAATTTCCCAGCCGACTTTGCCTGACCAGCCGTTCAGCCGATCCGCATCCAGCCCGTCGACCCTGTAGTCATGAAAGCGATAGGCAACATCATGGCTCGCCAGCCAGGAACGGGCCTTCTTGATCGTATCGCAATTGGTGATGCCATACATGGTGATCGTCAAAAACGGATCCTCGGACCGGTCGAATCTGACGGCACCCTAAAACCGCACCTCGCAGTTTTCCAGCGGCCTTGCCGGGCATCCATGATTTTCGCCCTTGCCAATAGTAAGGAATTTCCCTAAGTGTTTCTAAGCCAACTCTGGTCACGCGGAATGGCCGAGGCAAGGAAACGACTATGACGAGCCTGCAGACCGAAAGCCCCCCGCCCGTCGACGGCATTTTCCGGGCGCTCGCCGATCCGACCCGGCGACGCGTGGTCGAACGACTGAACCGAAGCCCCGCCTCGGTCAGCGAGCTTGCCCAGCCGTTCGAGATGGCCCTGCCATCGTTCATCGAGCATCTCAGGGTTTTGGAAGGCTGCGGGCTGGTGCATTCGGAGAAGGCAGGCCGCGTCAGGACCTACCGGCTCGCGCCGGAGCCGCTGAAGCTCGCGGAAAACTGGCTGGCCGAGCAGCGAGCGCTGTGGGAGCGCCGTCTCGACCAGTTCGACGACTACGTGCTGAAACTCAAGGAGAAAGACAGATGAACATGGCTCCGTTGTTCCAACCCGATCCGAAGCTCGACCTCGTGCTCGAACGGTCGATCGAGGCGCCGCGCGAACTGCTGTGGATGGCCTTGACGAAGCCCGAGCATGTCCGCCAATGGTTCACGCCGAAGCCGTGGATCATCACCGATTGCGAGATCGACCTGCGGCCCGGCGGCCTGTTCCGCACCCGCATGCAGTCGCCCGACGGCAAGGAGGTCAACGACAGGCGTTGCTGCTACCTCGAGATCGTCCAGGACGAGCGGCTGGTGTGGACCGATGCGCTGCTGCCAGGCTACCGGCCGTCAGGCGACCCGTTCATTACAGCCGTCATATCGCTGCAATCGCGGGGCGAGGCGACGCGCTACACCGCGACCGCCATCCACCGCGACGAAGCCACGCGCAACAGCCACGAGGAGATGGGCTTCTACGACGGCTGGGGCACGGTGGCGGATCAGTTGGCGGGTTACGTCAAAACGATCTGAGCTTCTCGAAGACGGCCAGGTCATCCTCCCGGCCGCCATGCTTATTGTTCAACCTTGCAGCGGCTCCCGGAAGCCGGTGGTATTTCCGGCCTCAATAGTAGAACCGCTCTTCTGTGATCTTGCCGTTCTTGACCGTGTACAGACCAACCTCATCTATGGTGGCACGTTCGCCGGTAGCTTTGGGCGTTATGTCAAACTTGAAGCGCACTGCGAACTGGTCGCCGTTGACATATGGGCCCTCGACCGAACCGCCATGCACTTCGTTGTTCTCTTGCCACCACTGGTTCTTTTGCTTCAGAGCTTCCTTGCCACGGGAGACGGCCATCGGCCCCTCCATGGCTTCGTAGCTGGCGACGTCGTCGGCATTGTACTTCTCAGCAGCACCTTGGTGATCGCCCTGCTTGAGGAGCTCGGTGAAATCCTTGGCAATTTCCGTGATCGTCATGGGGGTTCCTCCTGTTAAGACGCATTGGAAGTAGCGGGTCGCGTGCTGGCCTGCCATCGTCAATCCCGAGACAGCTGACATGCCATGTCAGGATGATGAATATCGTGCGGGGGCTCTACATCCCGGCCAAGGCATCGTCTTGGCCGTTCAATTGCCAACGTGCGCGCTCGCGGTAAATCCCCTTGCCGATTACACTGTGGATCAGCACAAAATCCCGGACTGTCCAGCCAATTGGATCAATCGACCGTTCGCGAAATCCTGGGGACACGGACTTCGTCACGAAGCAGCGTAACATGCGGTTCAATGGACTTCGTGAGAAAGAGCTTTAGCGGGCTGTCGGAAATCAGAGCGGTGAGATTGCGCCAGAATTCTTGGAGCGCTGGATTGCTGTCACCGTTGCGCAGAACCAGCGAACCACCACCAAAAGCCGTCAGGCGATCGAAAGAAACATCGAACGGTTTTGCAACGATCATCGAGCCGATATGCCGAGCGATTTCAACCAGCTCTTCCGGATACCCATCATGGTCACCGAGGCCGACGAGCGAGATATGGATGTGCTTTTCCGGAACAAACCAGCCTTGCAGCCCTAACTCTCGATTCAAGGCGATAGCCTTTCGCGCCAAGGGACCAGCGACCGCGCTCTCAGCCAAGATGGCGAAGAATATGCGGTCGTCGAAACGTCGCTTGGACCGCTCCCATCGGAAAAAGGTCTGGCCGTTGTTCGCGGCTCCGAATGCAGGTTGCCCACTCATAATTGATCTCTCGTCCGGCAAATTGTATCCGACCGAGAAATTTAGAACAAACAGAGAACTCGTCAAATGGAAACGCAACGGGCGCTGAATGCTTTCCGCGCCAACACCCGCGATTTCAGCTGTCGAGGAAGCCCTGCCGAGCAGGAATTCGAACTCTGCGCCCCGTTGCCGATAGTGTGGGAACACTCCGGTTTTCTGGAAGTTGAAAATCAGACTAGCTGGGCAGCATAGGGCAGTTGGCGCCGCGGCGCAGGCTGATATGCGCCACATCGCCGACGCTGAATTGAGAACCCTCTGTCGGGCGTGGCGCGTCGATCACCACCTGTGTCCCCTGCCCCAGCTCTGCATGAAGGCGCAAGGTGCGGCCGTGGAAGACGATGCTGTTCACCCGCACCGGTACAGTGCCGGCCGTGGCCTCGGTCGTCGCCAAAAGATCCTCCGGACGCACGCCGATGGTGCGCACCGTGCCCTCGCCAGGCAGTTCGCCCGTCTCCGAAACCGCTTCCAGCGGCAGGGCGCCGGCGGCGAACCGCAAGCGCTCGCCGTCGCGGCCGACAAAGCGCGACTGCAGAAGGTTCATCGTGCCGATGAAGCTGGCGACGAATTTGGTTGCGGGCCGGTCGTAGAGGGTCGCCGGCGGCGCGGTCTGCTCGATGCGGCCTTTGTTCATGACGACGATGCGGTCAGAGATCGACAGCGCCTCGGTCTGATCGTGCGTGACCATGACGAAAGTGGTGCCGAGGCGCGACTGCAGGCGCTTCAACTCGACCTGCATCTGTTCGCGCAGATGCGCATCGAGCGCCGACAGCGGCTCGTCGAGCAGCAGCACGCGCGGTTCGCAGACTATGGCGCGGGCAAGCGCGACGCGCTGGCGCTGGCCACCCGACAGTTCGGACACGCGGGCGCCGAGCTTGTCGGCAAGGCCGACCATGTCGAGCGCCGCGCCGACGCGCTTCGCCTGTTCGGCACCGGCGAGCTTGCGCAGCGACAAGCCGAAGCCGACATTTTCGGCGACGTTCATGTGCGGAAACAGCGCGTAGTCCTGGAATACGGTGTTGACCGGGCGGTCGAAGGGCCTGAGCCCCGTGATGTCGCGCCCTTCGAGCAGGACCCTGCCGCTCGACGGGCCTTCGAAACCAGCGATGACCCGCAGGCTGGTGGTCTTGCCGCAGCCGGACGGTCCGAGCAGGGTCAGGAACTCGCCGCGCGAAATATTGAGATCGACAGTGTCGAGCCCGACGATGCCGCCGGGGAAAATCTTGGAGACCTTGTCCAGCCGGACGAGCGGATCAGGCGCCATCACGAACCTCGGACGGCTTGGTGGTGTTGACCCACAGGATCTGGCAGCGCTCGCTGCCCGGATTGCGGAAGGCATGCAGCAAGGTGCTCTTGAAGGCGAAGCTGTCACCGGCCTTCAGCCCGTATCTGGTCGAATCGACCACCAGCTCGACCTCGCCCGACAGGACGAAGCCGAATTCATGGCCGGCATGGGCGTAGGCTTCGGCGGTGCCGCCACCGGCTTCCACCGTCACCAGCATCCCGGTCAGCGTGGCAGCCGGCGGCGACAGCAGCGCCTTGGCGATGCCTTCCGACTTGACCGGGATCTGACGCCGGCTGTTGGCGCGAACGCAATACAGATCGTTGCCGGCATCGTTGCCATCAACAATCAGCGCCGACGGCTCGATGTCGAGGGCGGCGGCAAGCGGCCAGATCACTCGCACCCGCAATGACGACATGCCGCGCTCGATCTGGCTCAGCGCACCGATCGAGACGCCGGCTTTGGCGGCGAGTTCGGCCAGGGAGAGATTGCGCTCCAGCCTGAGCGCCCGCACGCGCCGGCCGACCCTGACGTCGGCGTCATCCTTCGGCTTCTCAGCCGCTTCGTCCAGCATGTCCATTCGTTCGTCCTTATTTGGTAAGGTTTTCCCTCCCCTTGTGGGAGAAGGTGGATCGACGCGAAGCGCCGAGACGGATGAGGGGTGTTGGCCGGAGTGCCGTCGGTGCCATCTGGAACACCCCTCATCCGTCGCCTTCGGCGACACTTCTCCCGCAAGGGGAGAAGGAAGTACGAACTCAGCCGCCCGCCTTGACCTTCTCGAACATCTTGGCGAGTTCGTCATTCTGTTTCATCGGCCCGGTGAAGATCGTGGTCTTCAGCATCACCTCGGGATCGGAAGGCAGCTGCAGTTTCTCCAACTCCTCCTTCGGCACGGCGGCGAAAGCCGAGCTGATCGAGCTGCCATAGCCGTAGGCCTGGATCAGATACTTTCCGGAATCCGTCTCCAGCCGGCTGTTGATGAAGTCATAGGCTAGGTCGACGTTCTTGGCGTCCTTGAGCATGACGAAGCCGCAAGCCCAGGTCAGCATGCCTTCTTTCGGCTTCATGAACTCGACAGGCACGCCCTGCTTCTTCAGCGAGGTGGCCGAGGCGTTCCAGGTCATGGCCGCGACCAGCTGCCCGCTCGCCAATGCTTGCTCGACCGAGGTCATGTCGGTGGTGTAGTTCGAGAGCAGCGGGCGCTGCTCGCGAAGTTTTTCTGCCACCTTGTCCATCTGTTCCGGTGTCATGTCGAATGGATTGACGCCGGCGAGAAGGGCCGCCACCACCGGTGTGTCGTGGACGGCATCGATGGTCGCCATCCGCCCGGCATATTGCTTGTCCCAAAGCAGGTTCCAACTGGCTTCCGGGTTCTTCACCAGATCGGTGCGATAGAGGATCGCGGTATTGCCCCAGTCCCACGGCACCATCCAGACCTTGCCGTCGCCGGCCTGCAGGTCGGGCAGGTTCTTGAAGACCGGGAAGATCGAATCCCAGTTCTTGATGCGCTTGGTGTCGATCGGCTGCAGCAGGCCTTCCTTGTTCCAGCGCGCCACCTTGTCATAGCATGGGTGCGCGATATCGGGGCGGAAGCCGGCCTTGACCTTGGTGAAAGCGTCATCGTCGTCGCCAAACATCGAAGCTTCGACACCATCGGGGTGCGCGGCGAGGAAGCTCTTGTTGAAGTCGGGCAGTTCATAACCCGACCAGGTGAAATATTGCAGCTTGTCCCCGGCAAAGGCGACAGTCGACGCAAGCGCCAGCGCGAAGGCAGCCAGTCCGGTTTTCGCTGTCTTTGCCGTTATCGATTTCAGGTCGAATGCCATTGCAGTTCTCCTCCTTCGGTTTCTTCTGGTTTTGACAGGTTGGCGCGCGCTGACCGCCGGGTGGCAGCAAGCCCGCGATGGCGAAGCATTTCGGCGAGTGCGGCGATGAGAAACGACACGGCCAGGATCGCGGTGCCGAGCGCCATGACGGTCGGCAGCGATTTCGGGAAGCGCAGCTGGCTCCAGATATAAAGCGGCAGCGTCGGCTCGGTGCCGGCAAGGAAGAAGGCGACGATGAACTCGTCGAAGGAGGTCAGGAAGGCCAGCATGAACGCCGAAATAATGGCCGGCAGGCTGAGCGGCAGCATCACCCGTCTGAAGGTCGTCCAGTCGGAAGCGCCGAGGTCGAGCGCTGCCTCGCGGATGGTCTTCGGGATGGCGGCGAAGCGGCTGCGCATGACCACCACCGTCGTCGGCAGCGCCACCAACACATGGCCGAGCACAATGGCAATGCGCGACGGCCCCAAGCCGGCGAGGTTGACCAGGATGAGCAGCGATATGCCGACGATGACGCCTGGGATCAGGATCGGCAGCCGCGCTATAGCACTGATCGTGGCGGCCAGCGGCGAGCGGCCGTAGAGGTCCATATAGGACACGGTCACGCCGCAGAGTGTTGCGCCAGTGGCAGCAGTTGCGCCGATGACGAGGCTGGTGGCAAGCGCGCTGGACAGCGCCGAATTGCCGTAAAGCGTGCCGTACCACTCAAGCGTGAAGCCTTGCAGCGGAAACGCCGCCTGGATCGAATCGTTGAAGGAAAACAGCGGGATCAGCAATATCGGCAGATACAGGAACACCAGATAGGCAAGGACGTAGGCTCCCAGCCAGCCGCCGCCCTGCCTTGCATCGATACGCGCCGTGTTCATGTGCGGCTGCCGTATCGGCGGTCGGCGAAGCGCACCACCAGCACCACGGCGAGAATGACCAGCATGACGGCGACGGCGAGTGCGGCGCCGAACGGCCAGTCATTTGCCTTGCCGAACTCGGCCTGGATCAGCGTACCGATCATGGTGCTGGCCGGGCCGCCGACCAACGCCGGGGTGACATAGTCGCCGACGGTCGGCACGAAGACGACGAGGGCCGCCGCCAGCACGCCCGGCATCGAATTGGGCAGCACGATGCGGCGGAAGCTGGTGAACGGTTTTGCGCCGAGATCGGAAGCGGCTTCGAGCAGCGATTTCGGGATCGTGTCCAGCGCCACATAGATGGGCAGGATGGCGAACGGGGCATAAGCGTGGGCAAGCGTGACGACGACCGCTGCCGGTGTGTTGAGAAAGGCCAATGTCGGCTCCGACCAGATGCCGCTTTCGATCAGCGCCGAGTTGAGCACGCCATTATAGGCAAGCACGATCTTCCAAGCGAAGACGCGCAGCAGATAGCTGGTCCAAAACGGCAGGGTCAGCAGGAACAGCAGCAGCCCGCGTCGCCGCCCGGCATGAAAGGCCAGATAGTAGGCGACAGGATACGCCGTGACGACCGTTGCCAGCGTCACCACGCCGGCGATACCCAGCGAGCGCAGCGTCACCGTCCAGTACAGCGGATCGGTTGCCACGGTGACGAAATTAGCAAGGGTGAAACCAGCCCCCAGCAGCGAGCCGTCATTGCCGCGGAAGGCGAGGAAGAACACAAGGCCAAGGGCGAAAAGGATCAGCACAAAGGTGACGAGCCCGCCCGGCAGCAGCATGGCGAAACGGAAACCCGGCGAAGACCGGGTTTCCGGCAGCGGCTGGGTTGCGGCGATGGTCGACATCGACTGCCTATGGTATTTGAAATCGACTAAGCTTTTTTCATATTCGTGAAGCTGTCAAGCTGTTTCACGTTCGGGAATGAACGTCAGCGTTCGAAGGCGTCCAGCATTCGGTACCAGGCGATGGTCGCGGCAACGCCGACCTGCCGAAAGGCGTGAAACGGAATCGGCCGGATCGGCGAGATCGGGAACGGCAATTGCCTGGTGTCGCCGCTCGACAGGTAGGAGGCGATGCGCTCGCCAAGGGCGGTCATCAGGCCGATGCCGCGGCCCTGGCAGCCAACCACCGCCAGCAGACCCTTCTCTGGCTCGTGGATATGCGGGAGATGGTCCGGCGTCATTGCAACCCGGCCGAACCAGCGCTTTTCAATGGCCACGTCGGACAGCGCCGGGTAGAGTCGCAGCAGCGCGCGTTCCAGATGCGCCCAGTCGGCCGGGCCGTTCGGCAAGGCCATGCGGCCGCGTCCGCCAAGCACCAGCCGACCATCGGCACTCTTGCGGTAATAGACGAGGATGCGGCGCGAATCCGAAACCGCCTGCCCCTCCGGCAGGATCGCCGCCGCGAGATTGGACGATAGCGGCGCTGTCGCGATCTGAAAGGAATGCAGCGGGACGATCGTCTCGGCGAGGCCGGGAAGCAGGCCGCCAGTATAGGCGTTGGTCGCCAGGACGACCGCCCTGGCCTTGAGTTCGGCGCCGCTTTCCGTGGCAACGTGCCAAATACCAGCATCCTTGCTGATCTGCATCACGTTCTGGCGCTCGGCGATCTTTACGCTTGCCGCTGCAGCGACGCGCGCCAGTTCCGACGTGTAGGCGAGCGGATCGATGACGCCGGCACGGCGATCGAGCCAGCCGCCGAGATAGCCTTGCGCGCCGGTCATCGTCGCGATCTCCGTCCCGCTCAGCAACCGGACATCGGCGCCCCGCGCCCGCCACTGCCGATCCCGATTCGCCGCCGCTATCAGCGCGGTCTCGGTGTGCGCGGCCTGAATCCAGCCATTGCGAACGAACGGCACCGCCAGTTTTTCGTCGCGGATCAATTCGAAGACGGCGTCCGCCGTCGAGGCGGCAAAGTTGACGAGCGCCTCACCGCGTTCGAGAGCAAAATGCTCCAGCAGCCAGTCCGGATCGTATTTCAGGCCAGGAATAACCTGACCGCCGTTCAGACCGGACGCGCCATTGCCAATTTCGCCGGCCTCCAGCACCTGGACCGCAAGGCCGAGCCGGGCAGCGTGCAAGGCCGTTGACAGCCCCATGATGCCGCCGCCGACGATGACGACATCGACGCATTGGCCGGCTGGAAAAAGCGACTGGAACGCGGTGGCTGTCCGCGGCTTCTGCCAGATTGGGTCGGAAAACCGTAAGAGCAAGCGTCACCTGGAGACTTCAGTAGGTGAAAAACCCTAGCGACGGTTTCATTATTTTGAAAGAGCGTTTTCCGTCGCCGTTGGCGCACGTCAGGCTCGATCAAGGTCCAGCGATGCGAAGACCCAAAGAATTGACAAAGCTCGCCCTGCAAGCGGGATAGACCTTTGGCGGGAATTTGTTGAAAGTGCCGCGGCCGAAGGACAAGACAACAGGAAATACAAGCCATGACGAACGCCACACATTTGCCCGCCGAAGGCCTCTTCGTGGGCCGCGCCCGGGCGAGCGATGCTTCCCATCCGCTGGTGGTCACGGTGCGTGACGGCACGGTCTTCGACATCATGTCAAATGTGGCACCGACCGTACGCGACGTTTGCGAATTGCCGGATCCGGCAGCGCACGTCCGCTCGGCAAAGGGGCGGCCGATCGGCCCGCTCGATGCCATTGCGGCCAACAGTTTCGAGACAGCGCGCGATCCGGGGAAACCGTACCTGCTGTCCCCCGTCGACCTGCAGGCGATCAAGGCGTCTGGCGTCACCTTTGTCGTCAGCCTGCTCGAACGGGTGATCGAGGAGCAGGCGCGCGGTTCGGCGGAAAAGGCCGACGCCATTCGCGCCGACATCGCCGGGCTGATCGGCCACGACCTGTCGAAGCTCAAGCCCGGCTCGCCGGAAGCGATGGAGATCAAGGCCAAGCTGATTGCGCGCGGCGCCTGGTCGCAATATCTGGAAGTCGGCATAGGCCCCGATGCCGAGATCTTCACCAAATGCCAGCCGATGGCCTCGGTCGGCTTCGGCGCCGATGTCGGCCTGCATCCGGTTTCGACATGGAACAATCCGGAGCCGGAGATCGCCATGATTGCTGCGAGCAGCGGCAGGATCGTCGGGGCGACGATCGGCAACGACGTCAACCTGCGCGACGTCGAGGGGCGCTCGGCGCTGCTGCTCGGCAAAGCCAAGGACAACAACGCTTCGGCAGCACTTGGCCCCTTTATCCGGCTGTTCGATGAGACATTTTCCATCGGCGACGTGAAGCAGGCGATCGTACGGTTGAAAGTCGAAGGCGAGGATGGGTTCTCGCTGGAGGGCGCCAGTTCGATGGCCGAGATCAGCCGCTCGCCAGAAGAGTTGGTCGCCGCCGCCATGGGGCCACATCATCAATACCCGGACGGGCTGGCACTCTATCTCGGCACGATGTTCGTGCCGTCGAAGGATCGCGGCGAAACAGGCAAAGGCTTTACCCACAAGGTCGGCGACATCGTCACCATATCGTCGGAGAAGTTCGGTGCCTTGGTCAACCGCGTGCGGCTGTCACCCGACTGCCCACACTGGACCTACGGCGCCAGCCATCTGATGCGTGACCTCGCAAGGGCCGACCTCATCTAGTCCCCCAGCCTCACATCCGATAGATCTAGAATTCTCTGATTGGAAATTACCTGCTCGTCGGCATTCGGGAGAGTCCATTGATCGTCGCTCTTGAGGGCAAGACCCTTGTCGTTACCGGCGGGACGCAAGGGCTTGGCGAGACCATCGCCCGGCTGGCCTCAGCCGGCGGCGGCGAAGGGATCGCCATTGTCGGCCGCAATGCCGAGCGTGGCGCACGCATCGCCGAAGAGCTTTCACGACCAAGCCGGCCCGTCGTCTTCATCCAGGCCGAGCTTGGAGATCCGGCCGCGCCTGCAGCTGTCATGGCGGAAGCGATCAAAAGACTCGGCCGCATCGATTGTCTGGTGAACGCTGCGGCCCTCACCGACCGGGCCTCGCTGGAAACTGGCACAATCGACGACTGGGACAGGTTGTTTTCCGTCAATGCGCGCGCGCCGTTCTTCCTCATGCAAGCGGCCGTAGCCGACATGAAGACACGGCAGGCGGCGGGCGCCATCGTCAACATACTGTCGGTGAATGCGCATTGCGGTGCGCCGGACCTTGCCATCTATTCCGCCACCAAGGGCGCGCTTTCGACGCTGACCAGAAACATTGCCAACGCGCATCTTTCCGATCGCATCCGCGTCAACGGCATCAACATGGGCTGGGTAGCGACGCCGGCCGAACAAGAGATGCAGGCGCGCACGCTGGGCAAGGGCGAAAACTGGGCAAAGATCGCCGCCGCCGGCCTGCCGCTTGGTCGATTGCTGACCATGGACGAAGTCGCCCAGCTAACGCTGTTCCTGCTCAGCGACGCCTCCGGGCTGATGACCGGGACGCTTATCGACCTAGAGCAATCCGTGCTCGGCGCGCCGCCGCGCGGCATTGCGTGACGGTCGCAGGGCCGATCGTCGGCCGCCTGGAAAATATCAGCCAAACTGATGCAATCTGATGGGATTGCTGATGGCGTCGTGCATTGCGCCAACGTCCATTGGCGGATGGAGGCTTGCCATCGATCGAAAAAGGGAATGCTCTAATGCGCCCAGGTCGACGCTGGCAAAATGCGCACCACCGTTTTGGCCGCGCACGGCCTTTCGCGGTGATCGTCGTCGGAGGAGGAGTTCGGTTCAAATGGGAGGAAATCACATGCTGACGAGGCTAAGACTGCTTGTACTTGGCTTGGTAGTGGCGCTGGCCATTCCGGCCGCGGCACAGGCCAAGACGTTCTACTGGATTTCGCATGGCGGCCCGGCCGATCCGGTCTGGACCTACTTCCTTGCCGGGGCCAAGCAATGGGCGGCGGACACCGGCAACACTGTCAACACATCGTTCCACAATGGCGACGTGGCGTCGCAGCAGGAGGCTATTCGCGCCGCGATTTCCGCCAAGGCCGACGGCATCACCACGACCAGCCCTGATCCGGGCAGCCTTGTCGAGATCGTCAAGGAAGCGCGGGCGGCGAACATCCCGATCATCAACTTCAACACGCCCGACCCGAAGGCGGACTTCAACGCCTATGTCGGCGGCGACAACGTCACCTTCGGCAAGCACTGGGCGCAGTATCTGGTCGACAAGGGCCTGGTGAAGAAGGGCGACTTCGTCTGGATGCCGGTCGAGATTCCCGGCGCCACCTATGGCGTCCAGGAAGAGGAAGGCATCAAGAGCGTGTTCGAGCCGCTCGGCATCACCTACGAAATCACCGAAGCGACGCTCGACCAGGCCGAAGTGATCAACCGCATGGTCGATTACCTCACCGCCAACAGGGCCAAGGTCAAGGCGGTTATCGGCCTCGGCGACCTGGTCACCGGTTCGATCAAGCGAGTGTTCGACCAGGTCGGCGTCAAGCCGGGCGAAATCCCGGTCGTCGGCTGGGGCAACTCGCTCGACACCACTCAGGAAGTGCTGAACGGCTACGTCAATGCCGCGCAGTGGCAGGATCCGCAGGCGACCAGCTACGTCGCGCTCTCGCTCGCCAACATGGCGGCAAGCGGTATCCCGCCAGGCTTCGACGTGATCACCGGCGCGCTCTACGAGAAGGACACCGCCGCGGTATACGACAAGATCCTGTCCGGCAAATAGGTCCGCGATCGAGTTGGTCACGGCCGCTTCGGCGGCCGTGACCGTCTCATCATTCCGCCGAACCGCTTGCGGTCTCGGCCAAATCCAATCCTATCGCGGGTCCAAGGTGGAAAATCGTTCTCTTATCCAACGCTCGATCGCGCGGCCTGAGTTCGGGCCGTTCGTGCTGCTCGTCATCGAGATCGCCGTGTTCTGGGGCATCAACCACGACTTCCTGTCGCCGCAAAACATCTCGAACACGCTGGCCTTCACGGTCGAACTCGGGCTGATCGCGCTGGCGATGACGCTGTTGATGACATCAGGCGAATTCGACCTCTCGGTCGGCTCGGTGTTCGGCTTCTCGCCGGTCCTGATGTGGACCTTGTTCAACAGCGGCGTCGCCTCGCTCGAAGCCGCCTTCGTCGTTGCGCTGGTGGTCGCTGCCTTCATCGGACTGGTCAATGGCTGGTTCGTGACGCAGCTCAAGATCCCGTCCTTCCTGGTGACGCTTGGCATGCTGCTGGTGGTGCGCGGCACCGCTTTGTTCGTCACCAGCGGGTTTCCGCAGCGGACCTGGAGCGCCGAGGGCAGCTGGCTGGCGGAAGCCCTGGTCGGCGATTTCTTCATCGGGCCGTTCCGTATCTATATGTCGCTGTTCTGGTTCATCGCCGCCGCAATCGCGCTCGGCTACGTGCTGACGCAGAGCCGGACCGGCAACTGGATCCAGGCGGCCGGCGGCAACCCGAGTGCCGCAAGGGCGCGCGGCGTCAATGTCAGCGGCGTCAAGATCGGCCTGTTCATCCTGTCGTCGATCCTGGCCTCGCTCGCCGGCGTCATCTCCTCGCTGCGTACCTCGGCGGCCAACCCCAACAGCGGCACCGGCTACGAGCTCGAAGTCATCGCCATGGTAGTGATCGGCGGCACGGCGCTGACCGGCGGGCGCGGCACAATCATCGGCACGGTGCTCGGTATCCTGATCCTGCGCGTGATGCGCAACGGCATCGTGCTGATCGGTGTGCCGGGCCTTGCGTACAACATCTTCATCGGCGCCATCATCCTCGGCATGATGGCGCTCCACTCATGGCTGGAACGCCGGCATCAGGCAGGGACTTGAACCATGGCCGAACCGCTTGTCCGCATGGAAAATATCCGCAAGTCCTATGGGCGCGTGCAGGCGCTGGTTGATGCCAATTTCCATGTCAACGAAAGAGAGATCGTCGGACTGCTCGGCGACAACGGCGCCGGCAAGTCGACGCTGATCAAAGTGCTGTCGGGCGCGGTCCCGCTGACCAGCGGCGACATCTTTATCGGCGGCAAGAAGGTGAATTTGCGCAGTACCAGCGACGCCATCGCCCATGGCATCGAGACGATCTACCAGGATTCCGCGTTGGTGACGCAGCTGTCGATCGCCCGTAACCTGTTCCTCGGACGCGAGCCGATCAAGCCGCCGCGTTTCCTCAACCGCATGGACCAGGAGGCGATGAACGTGGTTGCCCGTGACCTGCTCAAGCAGGTCGGCATCTCGAAGAACATCCCGCCGACGACGCCGATCGGCTCACTCTCCGGCGGCGAGCGGCAGGCGGTGGCGATTGCGCGCGCCATGCATTTCGACAGCGACCTTATCATCCTAGACGAGCCGACCAACAATCTCGGCGTCGCCGAAACGCAAGGGGTGCTGAGCTTCGTGCGCAGTGCCCGCGATTCCGGCCATTCCTGCATCTTCATCGCCCACAACATCCATCATGTCTTCCAGGTGGTCGACCGCATCGTCGTCATGCGCCGCGGCAAGGTGGTCGCCGACGATATCGACCCGAAGAAGACCAGCGTCGCCGAAGTCGAGCGCGTCATCACCGGCATGTCGGACAAGGAGATCCGTGACGCGCTGGCCGAGGGCACGCAACGGCCCGGGTGAGCAGCCGGGCCGGGCTTATCGTCGAGGCACTGGATCGCATCGCCACATGGTTGCGACATGAAAGCCACCGTTTCGGATATTGCCAGGAGCTGCGGCCTGTCGACCGCGACGGTCGACCGTGTGCTCAACAACCGGCCGGGGGCGAGTGCCGCCAACCGGCAGCGCGTGATGGAGGCGGCCAAGCAGCTCGGCTATCTGCCGGTCGTCGACCAGGTCGCGTTGCCCTCGCGGCCGGCACATCTCGAATTCTTCCTGCCGATGGGCAGCAATGCCTTCATGGCCGATCTGGCCAGGCACATCGAGGATTATGCGGCGCGCCTGCCGCTGGTCGCCTCCTGCCGCATCCACAAGCTCGCCGGCATCTCGCCGAGTGCCTTGCAGATGGCCGTCGAAAACCTCTCGCTCAAGGCGAACGGTGTCGGCGTCATCGCCATCGACCATCCGAGAACGCGCAACATCTTGCGCGAGATCGTCGAGGCCGGCATCCGCCTGGTCACGCTGGTGTCCGACGTTCCCGGCGCGCCGCGCTCAGCTTATGTGGGCATCGACAACAGGGTGGCCGGCCGCACCGCGGCGCTGCTGATGGGACGGTTCCTCGGCGGCCGCCAGGGCCATCTGGCGATGGTGGTCGGCTCACGTTCCTATCGCGGCCACGAGGAACGCGAAATGGGCTTTCGCTCGGTGCTCGGCGAGGAGTTCCCCAATCTGACCGTCACCAGCGCCGTCGAGATCAACGACGAGCCGGAGGTCAGTTATACCGCGACCATGAAGGCGCTGCACAACGAGCCGGAGCTGCTCGGGATCTACTGTATCGGGGCCGGGCGCTCGGGCGTGGCAAAAGCATTGCTCGAAGCCAGGCCGCGGACGAAGCCGGTGTTCATCTGCCATGACCTGACGCGCGAGACGCGCGGCTATCTGGTCGACGATCTGCTCGACGTCGTCATCGACCAGAATGCGCGGCTGATCGCCGAACAGTCGGTCATTCGCCTGCTCGGCTCGATCGCCTCGTCGGCGCCCTATCTGACGCGGAAATTCATCGAGCCGCGCCTGATCTTCAAGGAAAATGTCCCGGTGCAGTGATGTCGTGCGGGGGCGATGGTCGCTCGGGCCTTGATCGTTAAAATTCGGTTGATACCGCAAATCTGCACATCACCTATGCAACTTTTGTGGTTGCCGAATCATTGGGCAATTGATAGTTTCGCAGGTGTCGGCCATCTACTCCTCCCAGATGCGATGCCGACGCTGAGTGCGGTACACCTCCTCCCGTGCCGTATTCGAAATCGAGCCCGCTGCCACCTCCTCCCGGCAGCGGGCTTTTTTTGTTCCGGCGCCGGGATAGCGGGCGATGCTGGGGGGCGTTACTAGCATCGAACACGGCTGTTGATCCGCAAATCGTTGAGCTTCGCCGCGGCTGTCGGGCAGAATCCTGTCACACTTGTCACTCTCACCGGTTCGCCTGCGGCCCTATCCTGCCTCACGACCAGCAAACAACGCCGCGCCAGCAATGCTGCTGCGGAGGATCGGCAAGGGAGACGCGAGATGGCACATCGCGATGGGACGAGACATCCCCCGGCGGCACGGCGCGCAATCGAAACGCCGCGGATCGTTTCGCCGCTTGCGAGATTATCTGGCCCTGAAAGAAGTGATCAGGCCTTCCGCCATGCGGACGAACTGCGCGCTCGGGCCCTCGGCGCCGACGCTTTGCAGGCTGACGCGGGCGCCCTCGAGCAGAAGCGACAGCGTATCGGCGAGAAGCTCGGCCTGTCCGATACCCGCATCGCGACACAGCGAGACCAGACGCTCGCGCTGCGCTTCCTTGAGTTCCTTGATCACTTGCCTTGCCGGATGATCGGCCTCGCTCAGCTCGATGGCGGCGTTGGCCATGTCGCAACCGCGGCGATCCGACATCAGGCAATCGGCCGCCATCCTGACCCAGGCGTGCAGCTGCGCCAGCTTGTCGCCCGGATTCTCCGCCTCGAACTTCTCCCACATCGCGTTGGCGCTGCAGGCGGTCGCCCGCAGACATTCGATGATCAGGTCGTCCTTGGACTCGAAATGCCGGTAGAGCGTCATCTTGTTGGTGCCGGCGGCCTCGGTGATGGCGTCGATGCCGACGCCGCGAATGCCATGCTTGTGAAACATGTCCCGTGCCGTCTCCAGGATCCTGTCCCGGGGGCGAACACGCTCCACAACACCGTCTGTCATCAAAACCTCCGTGATTGCGTTTCCGAAATTCCCTCGGTGCACCTCTTGACTAGGGTGTTACCGGTCTGTAACGTTAGAGATGTTACTTACCTGTAACACCCGCATTGCATTATGTCAAATTCGCAAGTGCCGGTCATCAGCCCCGCCCCGATCGGCAAGGGGACGAACCGCACCTCACGGCCTCGGCCGGCGAGCAAGAGAACACCAGATCCGCGGCTCGCCACGGATCGCCAAAACCAGGAGCCGCTTCGATGTCGCAGCGCAATGATCTGACGATCGATGAAGTCGTGAGGGATCCGATGATCCGCATGCTGATGAAAGCCGACCGCGTCGACCCGCGGTCTTTCGAGGCGATGCTGCGTGCGCTGGCGGACGAGCAGGCCGAGCGCCGCAATGCGCCGCGTCGTCCCCTGCAAGATTTCGGCTTTCTCGAAGATTCCGGCTCTACGCGCAGCCGGCGGCTGTCCAGGGTGGCCAAGGCCTTCGGCCGGGCCAGAGCATCGGGCGAGGCGTGCATCTCATGGTAAACTTCTTCATCCATCGTCCGATCTTTGCGTCGGCGATCGCCATCATCATGGTGCTCGCCGGGGGGATCTCTTATTTCCTTCTGCCGGTCTCGCAATTTCCCGACATCACGCCGCCCCAGGTCGTGGTCAGCGCCCACTACCCGGGCGCCAGCGCGCAGGTCGTCGCCGACACGGTGACGACACCGCTCGAACAGCAGATCAACGGCGTCCAAGGCATGATCTATATGTCGTCGTCGAGCTCCAATGACGGCTCGTCGACGATCACCATCACCTTCGACGTCGGCTACGATCTGAGCACGGCGGCCGTCGACGTCCAGAACCGCGTTTCGCAGGCGGCTTCCTCGCTGCCGGCCATCGTCAATCAGGGCGGCGTGACGATCAAGAAGCAGAACCCGAACTTCGTCCTGATCGTCGACCTCACCTCGCCGGACGGTTCCGTCAATCCGGTCGCGCTGAGCAATCTCGCCTATCTGCAGGTGGTCGATCCGCTGAAGCGCCTGCCCGGCGTCGGCGACGTGCAGATCTTCGGCGAGCGGCGCTATTCGATGCGCATTTGGCTCGACCCCGACAAGCTCGCCAATCTCGGCATTACTGCCGTCGACGTGCAGAACGCCGTCGCCGAGCAGAACGTCCAGGTGGCGGCCGGCAAGATCGGGCAATCACCGGCTCCAACCGGCACTGCCTTCGAGATGCAGGTCAACGCCGTCGGCAGGCTGAGCGATCCCAAGGAGTTCGGCGACATCGTCGTGCGGGCCAATACCGCCAACGGCTCGCTGGTCAGGCTGCGCGACGTTGCCCGCATCGAACTCGGTGCGCTGCAATATTCGTCGTCGGCCTTCTTCGGCAAGGACCCGACGGTGGTGCTCGCGGTCTACCAGATGCCGGGCTCCAACGCGCTCGATCTGCAGCAGCGCGTCAAGGACAAGATGCAGGAGCTGTCGGCCCGTTTCCCGAAGGGCGTCAGCTACGCCATGCATTACGATACGACACGTTTCGTTTCGGCCTCAATGCACGACGTGCTGATCACGCTCGGCGAAGCGCTGGTCCTGGTCGTCGCCGTGGTGTTCATCTTCCTGCAAAGCTGGCGCACCACGATCATCCCGACGATCGCAATTCCGGTGTCGCTGGTGACGACGCTGGCCGTCATGCATATGCTTGGCTTCTCGCTGAACATGCTCAGCCTGCTCGGCATGGTGCTGGCGATCGGCCTCGTCGTCGACGACGCCATCGTCGTCGTCGAGAATGTCGAACGCCAACTTGAGGCCGGCCTCAAACCTCTGGCTGCCACGCGCACGGCGATGGCCGAGGTCACTGGCCCGATCATCGCCACGACCGCCGTGCTGATGGCCGTGTTCGTGCCGGTCGCCTTCATTCCCGGCGTGTCCGGCCGACTCTACAACCAGTTCGCCCTGACCGTGGCGATCTCCTTCGGCATCTCGGCCTTCGTCTCGCTGACGCTTACCCCGTCGCTCAGCGCCGCCTTCCTGCGCCACCGGCCGGAAACACAGTTCGTGCTGTTCCGCTGGTTCAACATGGGCTTCGAGCGGCTGGCGCATGCCTATGCGAATGGCGTACGCATTCTCATCCGCCTGCGCTGGATCATGCTCGGCGTGTTTGCGGCCGGACTTGTCGCGACCTATTTCGTCTGGCAGCGCCTGCCGTCGACCTTCCTTCCGGTCGAGGACCAGGGCTATTTCTTCGTCGTCATCCAGCTCCCCGACGGGGCCTCGCTGGAACGCACCGATGCAGTGGCGCAAAAGGCGCGCGACATTCTGCAAAACACGCCCGGCGTCGACATCGTCGGCTCGATCAGCGGCTTGAACTTCCTGACCAGTGCCGCGCAGTCGAACTCGGCGGTCGAATTCGCGATCCTGAAGCCATGGGACGAACGCGGCCCCGACCAGAGCGCCTCGAAGCTCGTCGCCGACGTGCGCAACAAGCTGCTGCAAATTCCGGAGGCTTTTGCGCTGAGCTTCGACCCGCCGTCGATCCCGGGCATCGGCACCACTGGTGGCTTCGAGTTCCAGGTCGAGGACCTGACCGGCCGCGGCAGCGTGGCGCTCAACGATGCGACGCAAGCGGTGATTGCCGAGGCGCGCAAGCAGCCGGAGCTCAACCCGCAGCAATTGTTCTCGTCGTTCTCGACCTCGACGCCACAGTTCAACTACGATCTCGATCGCGCCAAGGCGAAGCTGCTCGGGCTCAACCTGCCGGACGTCTTCAACACGCTGCAGATCTATCTCGGCTCGCTCTATGTGAACGATTTCAACCTGTTCGGCCGCACCTTCCGGGTGACGATCCAGGCCGACAAGGACTCTCGCGCCGGTCCGGCCGACATATCGCGGCTCTATGTCCGCAATGCGTCGGGTGGCATGGTGCCGTTGAGCACGTTGGGCAAGCTTGTGCCGATCGTCGGCCCCGAGACCGTGCCGCATTACAACAACAATGCGTCGGCGCTGATCAATGGCGGCGCCGCCCCCGGCTTTTCGTCCGGCCAGGCGGTGGCGGCAATGGAGCGTGCCGCTGCCACGGCATTGCCGAGAGATTTCGGCTACGAATGGACCGGCATCACCTATCAGGAGCTCAAGGCAGGATCGATCGCATCCGTCGTCTTCGGCCTTGCAATCGTCTTCGTCTTCCTGATCCTCGCCGCGCAGTATGAGAGCTGGGCGATGCCGTTCATGGTGCTGCTGGCGGTGCCGCTCGCATTGTTCGGTGCGTTCGTCGTGCTGTGGCTGCGCGGCATGCAGATCGACGTCTATTCGCAGATCGGCTTCGTCATGCTGATCGGACTGGCGGCCAAGAACGCGATTCTGATCGTGGAGTTTGCCCGGCGTCGGCGCGAAGAAGGCCTCAGCATCGTCGACGCCGCAATGGAAGCGGCGCGGCTTCGGCTGCGACCGATCCTGATGACCGCCTTCGCCTTCATCCTCGGCGTGCTGCCGCTGATGTTCGCCACAGGTGCGGGTGCCGCAAGCCGGCAGTCGATCGGCACCACCGTCTTTGGCGGCATGGTCGCGGCGACGATCCTGTCGCTGGTGTTCGTGCCGGTCTTCTATGCGGTGATCGAGCAACTGCGCGAGCGCCGCAGCGAGAGCGAACCGGTTTCCGAAGCGACCGAACAACCAACTGCCGAACCCGCCTTCGAGCCCCTGGCCGAAGCGGCTGAATAGGACTGGAGAATTGATCATGCGTAAATGGAAAATCGCGCTGGGAACGGCCGTCGCCCTTGGGGCGATTTCGGTGGCGAGCGTTCACCTGCTCGACATGGGCAGCCTCAGCCTCAACGCCGGCACAGCCGGGGCGGCAACACCCAAGCCGGAAGCCTTCGTCATGCCGGTGCCGGTGGTGAGCGTCGTCAAGAAGACGATCCCGATCTATCTCGACTACGCCGCCCGGGTGGAGCCGATCCGCAGCATCACGCTGCAGGCGCGCGTGCCGGGCTACCTGCAGGAGCAGGTCGCCATCGACGGCAGTGACGTTGCGAAGGGCGACCTTCTCTACAAGATCGCCCCTGAGGATTTCCAGGCTGCCCTTGAGCAGGCGAAGGCGCTTATCCAGCGCGACACGGCAACACTCGACTATGCGCGCTCCAATCTCGGGCGCGGCAGCGAGCTCGCCAAGAGCGGCTATCTCGCCAAGGACGTGTTCGACCAGCGCACCAGCACCTTGCGTGAGGCTCAGGCCTCGCTCGCCGTGAACCAGGCCGCCTTGCGCACCGCCGAGCTCAATTTGAGCTATACCGAAATCCGCGCCCCGTTCGCGGGACGCATCGGACGCAGCCAAGCATCCGTTGGAACGCTGGTCAGCGTTGCCGGCACGGTGCTCAATTCGCTGGTGCAGCTCGATCCGATCTACGTCACCTTCAATCCGAGCGAAACGGACCTGACACAGATCGAGGAAGCCCGGGCCGCGGGACCGATCAGTGTCGATGTCCTGCTTCCCGGTGAAACGGAACCGCGCCAGAAGGGCGATCTTACCTTCATAGACAACTCGATCGATCGCTCGACCGGCACGATCACGGCACGGGCGACGATCGGCAACGCCAAGTTCACGCTGCTCCCCGGCCAATATGTCCGCGTCCGGCTGCACGTCAAAGAGCAGCCCGATGCGCTGATGGTACCGCAGACGGCACTCGGCTCAGGCCAGCTCGGCAAATACCTCTATGTCGTCGGCAAGGACAACACGGTCGACCAGCGTATCGTTTCGCTCGGACCGACCAATGGCGATCAGGTCGCCATCTTGAGCGGTGTGGCCGAAGGCGACCGGGTCATTACCGGCAATCTGCAGAAGATCGGCCCGGGAATAGCGGTCTCGCCGCTGCCCGAGAAACCGGCCACCTGATAACCCCCATCAGGTCCGGTCCCGCGGCGCCCTCGGCTCCCACGCCAAGGGCGCCGTTTTGCTATGTTTCGTTTTACGCAATTCCTTGGGGAAAGCGCTACATACGCCGGCTTCGAGAAGCCGGCGTGATGTTCAGCGGGGTCGGTTTTTGCGGCCGTGCGGCCTGACGGCCTTGCCTGCGCCGCAAGCCGCCGGCCAAGCGGAAGTCAAGAAATCCACGACCCGCCTCTTGTAAGATTGTCGACAATCTGTTTTTCCTTTCGGTTTGCTGGAGCAGCCGGAATGGCAACGCTGGATTTCAGTCCGATCGCCGACACCACAAGACGCGCCGAGATCGTGGCGCTGCTCCGGCGGGCGATCCTGACCGGCCAGTTGGAACCGGGGCAGAAACTCAACGAACTCAGGATTTCCGAGCAGATGCGGGTGAGCCGCGCGCCGCTGCGCGAGGCGATGCGCGAATTGGTGCAGGAAGGCATCCTGACCAGCATCCCCTACGCCGGAACCTTCGTCATCGACGTTACCGCGAAGGATATCGACGATGTCTATTCGCTCAACAAGGTGCTCGACGAATTCGCCATCGCGCGGACCTGGCCGCTTCGCGACCAGCGCTTCTTCGACGAGCTCGACCGGCGCCATGCGGCGGTGAAGCAGGCGACGCGCGAACTGGACACGACGCGGCAGATCGAAACGGCGCTGCAACTGCATGGCCTGATCCATGAATGGGCCGATAATTCGGTGCTCCTGGAAACCTGGCAGCGGCTGACCAGCCGGCTGCAGATGTATTTCGCGCTGCACCAGCGGGCGCGCAACGAGCCGGTGCCTGCCGAAGATGCTCACGAGACCTATGTGCGGCTGCTCAAGGGCAGCGACATGCGCGCTGCCCAGCGCCACGCCAAGGAGCACATCGATTTCGATTTCGAGGCATTGCTCGCCTATGCGCGCGGGCTGGAACAACGGGGCTCAAAGGGCGCCGACGCCAATCGTACCGGCCGCCTAAAGGCCGTTGAGCCAGACAATTCTGGTGGTCATCCCGGAAAATAGGCAACGGACAGAAAACGTGCAGATCAAAACCATCAAGGCCTATCATGTCGTCCAGCCCTTCGTTGACGGGCCTTACCGCATGTCCAAGGGGCGCGTCGCCGATGCGTTCGAAGCGGTGATCGTCGCCGTCACCACCGATAGCGGGCTCACCGGCTGGGGCGAGATGGCGCCGCTCGGCAACTTCTATTCGCCTGCCTTCGCCGCCGGCACGCGCGCCGGCGTCGTCGAGATCGCGCCGCATCTCATCGGCCATGACCCACGCGGGCTTGCCAGTATCAACAGGCTGATGGATACGGTGTTCAAGGGCCATCCCTACATCAAGTCGGCGCTCGACATGGCATGCTCGGATCTCGCGGCGCGCGCCGCCGACGTGCCGCTGGTCACGCTGCTTGGCGGACGCGAGAGCGAGACGGCCGAACTCTACAGGGTCGTCACCCACGGCACCGTCGACGCGATGGCCGCACTCGCCAAGCGCATCGTCAACGACGGTTTTCATCGGCTGCAAGTCAAGGTCGGCGGCAACGTCCATGACGACATCGAACGCGTCACAGCCGTCGCCGCCGCCGTGCCGAAGGGCACCGTCATCTTCTGCGACGCCAATGCCGGTTGGACGTCTTACCAGGCGCGCCAGTTCGCCGATGCGACGCGCAACATCGACTACACGTTCGAGCAGCCCTGCACGACGATCGACGAATGCCTGTCGGTGCGCCGCTCGCTCGACAAGCCGATGGTGCTCGACGAATCCGTCGCCTCGCTTGACGATATGCTCGACATCCATCGCAAGGGCGCCGCCGACGGGTTGACGCTGAAGATCTCACGCCTTGGCGGCGTCACCAAAACGCGCCAGATCCGCGACCTTGCCGTCGACCTCGGCTTCATGATCACGGTCGAGGACACTGGCGGCGCCGAGATCGACACATCGGCCATGGCGCATCTGTCGCTGTCGACGCCGGAGGAGCGCCGGCTGCACGCTATCGCCTTTCACGAATGGGTGACGGTGCGCACCGCATCCAACATGCCGCCGGTTTCGGGAAGCCGTATGGGCATTCCGGATGGGCCGGGCCTCGGCATCGATGTCGTTCCCGGCCTGCTCGGCGCGCCCTTCTTCGAAATCGGCAGCTGAACTGCAATAAGGCTGCACCGAATCAACCTGAATATGCTGCGTCCTTCTGACTGCGGAGGCACGGCCGTGTGGATTGACCGCTCATCCAATCGTCCTCGACCGATTGCAGAGCGGCAATGCCCAATTGCCGGTTGAAATATTTTTCATTTGCAAATAGAAATGTTCAAAACGCTGATTTGGACGCTGCGGCGCGTCAGGAACTGGAGGAAGCGACATGTCCCATCCGCAATTTGCAGCGGAACTTCTGCAGCGCGCTGAACAGCAGGGGCCGATCACCATCGGGCTTGCCGGCGCCGGGCAGATGGGCACCGACATCGTCGTCCAGGTCGCGCTGATGCCGGGCATGCGGATCGGCGCCATTTCTGAAGTCAGGCCGCAGGCAGCGATCGACGCGGCGCTGCTCGCTGGCCATGACCATTCCGACATCGTTCAGGCCGGCAATGCCGCGGCGATCGACCGCGCCATCGAGGCGGGCAAGATCGCGGTGACCGAAGATTTGCATGCGCTGGCGGCGGCCGGCCGGATCGACGTCATCATCGACGCAACGGGCAATCCCAATATCGGCACGCTGTTTGCGCTCGAAGTAATGAAGAACGGCAAGCATATCGTCATGCTCAATGTCGAGGCCGACATCACCATCGGCCGCTTCCTGAAGGAGGAGGCACGCAAGGCCGGCGTCGTCTATACCGGTGCCGCCGGCGACGAGCCCGCCTGCACGCTGGAGATCATCGGCTTTGCTAAAAGCCTCGGCTTCAACATCATCGCCGCCGGCAAGGGCAAGAACAATCCGCTGAAGATCGACGCCATGCCGGCCGACTACGAGAAGGAGGCGGCCGAGCGCAACATGAATGCGCGCATGCTGGTCGAATTCGTCGACGGCTCGAAGACGGCGATCGAAATGGTGGCAATCGCCAATGCGACCGGCCTGGTGCCCGATGTGCCGGGCATGCACGGCCCGACCGCGACGCTGGAGGAGCTGGCAAGCGTGCTTTGCCCGCGCGAGGATGGCGGCGTGCTGCACCGCAAGGGCGTTGTCGATTACTCGATCGGCAAGGGTGTGGCGCCCGGCGTGTTCTGCATCATCGAGACCCGGCATCCGCGTGTGCTGGAGCGCATGATCGACCTCAAGGTCGGCCAAGGCCCCTATTTCACGATCTTCCGGCCCTATCATCTGACCAGCCTGGAAGTGCCGCTGTCGGCGGCGCGCGCGGTCGTCTACAAGCGTGCCGACATGGAGCCGCTCGACCATCCGGTCGCCGAGGCGGTGGCGGTTGCCAAGAGCGATCTCGGCGTTGGCCAATCTCTCGGCATGATCGGCGAGAACGACTATCGTGGCTTCGCCATGACCTGGGAGGATGCGCGCGCCCGCGGCGCCCTGCCGCTCGGCCTTGCTGAACGCGCCAAGGTGGTCAAGCCGCTCAAGACCGGCGACTTCCTGACCTATGAAAATTGTGTACCCGACGATTCGATGGTGATAACCCAGATCCGCCGCCGTCTCGACCAGTCAGACGGACGGTTCGCCACCAACGCGGCCTGACCCCGCCGGATCTCCGCCTGATGGAAGATGTCGTAATCGGGATCGACGCCTCGACCACGGCCGTGAAGGCAATTGCCTTCTCGCGCGACGGCGAGGAGCTGTTCCAGGCGCGCGAGCCGTACCCGCTTTCAAATCCGAAGCCCGGCCATTTCGAGCAGGACGCCGAACATTGGTGGACGGCGCTGCTTGGCGCATTGAAGCAGGTCACCGAGGCGGTCGGCGCTGCGCGGGTGGCGGCGATCTGCATCGCTCATCAGCGCGAGACCTTCACGCTGGTGGACAGCGCCGGCAAAGCACTCATCCCGGCGATCCTGTGGCTGGACGAACGCGCCCGTCCGCAGGTTATCAGGCTTTCGGCCGAACTCGGCCGCGAAGCGATCCGCGACTGGAGCGGCAAGCCGCCGGACCCGACGCCGGCACTCTACGCCATCGCTTGGCTTGCCGAGCACCAGCCTGAAGTGCTTCGCCAGGCAGCGGCGCTGGTCGACGTGCACGGATTCTTTGTTCAGCGACTGACCGGGCGATTGGTCACCAGCACCGCAAATGCGGATCCGCTCGGGCTGCTCGACATTGAGAAAGGCACTTGGCGTCCAGAGCTCGTTGCGGCGGCGGGGCTGCAACTGGAGCAATTGCCCGAGCTGGTCGCGCCGGGCGTGGTCTGCGGCAGTCTTTCCGCAAGCATAGCGCAGCTGACCGGCCTGAAGGCCGGCACGCCGGTTGTTGCCGGCGCCGGTGACGGCCAAGCTATGGGCCTCGGCATGGGCGTTTACGGCGAGGGCAAGAGCTATCTCTCGCTCGGCTCCGGCGTGGTCAGTGGCTGCTATTTCGGCAAGGTGAAAACCTCGGACGCCTTTCGAACGCTGGTCTCGCCGACCGGCTCCGGTTTCATGCTGGAGACCGTGCTGCGCTCGGGCATGCAGCTGGTCGACTGGATCGTTCGCACGACCGGTTCGCCATCGGCGGCAGCGCTGGAGAAGGCTGCGCTGGATGTTGCTGCAGGCAGCGACGGCCTGCTCATCATGCCCTATTGGGCCGGCGTCATGAGCCCCTATTGGGACGGTGCGGCGCGCGGCGCCATTGTCGGCCTGTCGCTGGACCACCGGCCGGAGCATCTCTTCCGCGCTGTCCTGGAAGGCATCGCCTTCGAGCAGGCCGTCGCCACCGAGGCCATGGAAGCCCAGGCCGGCGGACCGGCGGCGATGATTGCCGCCGGCGGCGGCACCAATTGCGCGCTGCTCATGCAGATCATGGCAAGCGTGCTCGAGCGGCCGCTCTCGGTCTCGCCGGTCAACGAAGCCGCCGCGCTCGGCGCTGCCATGCTGGCGGCAGCGGCTGTCGGCTGGTTTGCCTCGCCGGAAGCCGCAGCAGAGGTAATGGCTGCCGCTCCCACCAGGCATGTCGATCCGGTCGACGGGCTTGTCGCCGCCTATCGCGACCGCAAGGCAATCTACCGCGACCTCTACCAGGCGACGCGCGATATCCATACCCGCCTCGGCGCTCTCGGCGAAATCTAGCGGTTGAGCAGGCCCTTTGCCGCGTCTTCGTCGGTGATCAGAACCGATACCTTGGTGTTGGCAAGCGCAGCCCGCATCACCGCAACCTTCTCGCTGCCTCCCGACACCAGGATGATGCTCGGGATATCCGACAGATCCTGCAGCGGATAGGCGCAGACGCGGCGGTTGACCTCGTGGTCGACCGGGCGGCCCTCGGCGTCGATGAAATGACACAGAATATCGCCGACGGCACCGGCCGCCTGCAATTCCTCGAGTTCGCTTGGCTTGATGAAGCCATAATTGGCGATCGGGCTGTCGTTGGAAAACGAGCCGACGCTGAGCACGGCGATGTTTGCCCGGCGTGCACGGAAGACGACGTCCTGAACGCTGCGCTGGCTCATGAAGGCGTCGCGCTGCTCCGGCCTGTCGGCATAGACCGGCACCGGCAGCAGGAAGCATTCCGCACCGATCTTTTCGGCGAAATCCCAGGCGCTTTCTGTCGGATTGAGCGGCTGGGCATGGGTGAGGCCGCCAAGCATCGAAACCACCGTCGTCCTGGCGATGGGCCGCCGCGGCAATTCATTGATGGCGAATTTCAGTGTCCGCCCCCAGCCCAGCGCGATGACATCGCCGGCATTCACATGGTCGGCCAGGTAGGCGGCAGCGGCGTGGCCGATCATCAGCGGCGCATTGCTTCGGTCGGCTGCCGACGGCACGACCACGGCCTGGCTGAGCCCGAACCGCTGTTTCAAGCTTTCCTCCAAAATCACGCATTCGACGACGCTGTCACGGATGCGAAACTGGACGACCCCCTCTTCGCGGGCGGCGGAGAGAATGCGATGCACCTTGATGCGGCCGACGCCGAGAATTTCGGAAATCCGTTCCTGTGTAAGACCCTCGACGTAATAGTGCCAAGCGGCGCGGGCCTTGAGTTCGGCGTCGGGGAAGCGCGAGGCTCTTTCGTTCTCTACGATCGTCATCTGTTTGCCTTGCCGCAGCCGCCGGCTCTGCTCATGAAATTCCAATGCGGCGACTTCGAAATGCCCAAGATTTCGCAGACCTTGCGTAAGGCAAACCGGCGGACAGCGCAAACCCGTCCTCGAATGAAGCGGCAGGCCTTGACAATTTTCCGACGAACAGTTTAGCTGAACAAAATTGCATGTTAAAGATAAATTGTTCACAGGGAGGAGCCTGGTGAGCAAAGTGGCCCGGTGATGCAGTGCCGGATTGCTGTGGAGGAGAGAAAGTGGCTGTGAGCAACGACGCAAGCAATTTGAAGGCAAGCGAGTTGAAGGCAGGCTCTGGCGCGCAGGCTACGGCGGGCGCAAGGTTTTCAGCTGTCTTTGCCGGAACCATGGGTCCGCTGATCGGGCTGGTTCTGCTGTGCCTGGCGCTCTCGCTGACCACCGACACGTTCCTGACCATCCGCAACATCCTCAACGTGCTCGACCAGGTCACCGTGCTCGGCATCATGGCGATCGGCATGACGCTGGTCATTCTGATCGGCGGCATCGACCTGTCCGTCGGCTCGGTGCTGGCACTGGCTTCCATGGTGATGGGCTTCGTCGCCCATCCGGACTATCTCAATCTCGGCCTGCCCGCCGGCATCGCCGCGGCCCTCGTCGTCGCCGGTCTTTGCGGCCTGGTTTCGGGCCTGCTGGTCACGATCACCAAGCTGCCACCCTTCATCGCCACGTTGGCGATGATGTCGGTGGCGCGCGGTCTCGCCAACATGATCACCGACGGCTCGCAGATCGTCGGCTTTCCCGACTGGTTCACCAGCCTGTCGATCATCCGGCATTTCGGCTTCCTCTCGGTCACCGTCGGGCTGATGATCGTGCTTGCCGTCGTTTTCGCGATCTTCCTCAACTACCGCGCCACCGGCCGTAGCCTGTACGCAATCGGCGGCAGTGCCGAAGTCGCCCGGCTGTCCGGCATACCGGTCAAGTCGCTGACGAACTGGGTCTATGCGATCTGCGCCGTACTGGCCGGTCTCGCCGGCATCGTGCTTGCCGCGCGGCTCGATTCCGTCCAGCCGAGCTCCGGCCTCGGCTACGAACTCGACACCATCGCGGCGGTAGTGATCGGTGGCGCCAGCCTGTCGGGCGGCGTCGGCTCGATCGGCGGCACCGCCATCGGCGTCCTCATCATCGGCGTGCTGCGCAACGGGCTGAACCTGCTCGGTGTCTCGCCCTTCATCCAGCAAGTGGTTATCGGCGTGGTGATCGCGCTGGCAGTGGCCACCGACACCTGGCGGCGCCGAGCACAATGAAGAATGGGGCACAATGAAGAATTGGGCTCAATGAGATTCACCCGGATATTCGGGCGAAAACGGATCGGTGATCCGAAACTGGGAGTTGTTCGGCCAAGGGGCGCCGCGATGCGCGGGCAGGACAGATTGAACATCAACGGAGGAATAACATGCTGACCAAACGTTCATTGCTGCTTGCCGCCGCGGCCGTCATCCCGCTGCTTGGCCTGTCCGATATGGCCTCGGCCAAGGAGGCCAAGAAGCTCGGCCTCGCCGTCGCCAATCTGCAGGCCGACTTCTTCAACCAGATCAAGCAGTCCGTCGAAGCCTATGGCAAGGAAAAGGGCATCGAGGTCGTTACCGTCGATGCCAAGGGCGATTCGGCGACCCAGGTCAGCCAGGTGCAGGACCTGATCACGCAGAACATCGATGCGCTGATTTACATTCCAGCCGGCGCCACCGCCGCCACCGTGCCGACCAAGACGGCCAAGGCGGCCGGCATCCCAGTGATCAATGTCGATCGCAACGCCGACGGCGCACCCGGCGACACCTTCATCGCCACCAACAGCGTGGCATCGGCCAAGGCGGTTTGCGACTACATCGCCAAGCAGGCCGGCGGCAAGGGCGAGTTGATCATCATCCACGGCCAGAAGGGTACGACGCCCGAGGTCGATCGCTCGAAGGGCTGCGGCGAAGCGCTGAAGAACTATCCCGACATCAAGGTCGTCGGCGAATTGTGGAGCGAAGGCTGGCACCAGGACGAAGGCTTCAAGCTGACGCAGGATCTGTTGCAGTCGCATCCGGATGTGTCGATCGTCATCGGCCAGGCCGACGCGCTGGCGCTCGGTGCGGCGCAGGCGGTAAAGGTCGCCAATCCCGGCCACAAGGTCTGGGTTGCCGGCTTCGACGGCGACGTGGCGGCGCTCAAGGCACTAAAGGACGGCGTCTTCGACGTGACGGCAACGCAGCAGACGCAAGGCATGGGCCGGCTTGCCGTCGACGCGGCAATCAAGCTGGTGGCCGGCGAGACCATTCCCGCCGAACAGCTGCAGGATGCGACTTTGACCACCAAGGACAATGTCGAGCAGTTCATCGCCAAGCATCCCTGATTAAGATCAGTCCGGCAGTCAGCGAGCGCAACGATGTCCACCGATCCTCGCCATACGCACAGCCCCCATAACGGGCTCGTCGTCAGCGGCCTCTGCAAGAGCTACGGGCCGGTGCAGGTCCTGGCCGATGCGAGCTTCGAGGTGCGGCCGGGCGAGGTCGTGGCGCTGCTTGGCGAAAACGGCGCCGGCAAGTCGACCGTCTCGAACATCATCGCCGGGTCGACGAAACCCGATGCCGGCACCATCACCTGGCGGGGGAACCCTTATTCCCCCGCCAATCCTGCCGCGGCGATCGACGCCGGCATCGGCATGATCCACCAGGAGCTGAAGCTCTTGCCCGATCTGTCGGTCGCCGAAAACGTCTATGTGGGGCGCCTGCCGATGCGCGGCGGCCGCATCGACCGCGCGGCAATGAATGCACGGGCATCGGCCCAGTTGAAGCGCCTCGGCCTCGATGTCTCGCCCGAGCGCAAAGTGCGCACGCTGCGTATCGCCGCCCAGCAGCAGGTCGAAATCGCCAAGGCGCTGACGCTCAATGCCGAGCTGCTGATCTTCGACGAACCGACGGCCGCCCTTGGCGGCGAGGAAACGGAGCTCCTGTTCCAGCAAATCCGCAAGCTCAAGGCGGAAGGCATGTCCTTCATCTATATCAGCCACCGGCTGGACGAGATCGCCCAAATCGCCGACCGCGTGGTGGTGATGCGCGACGGGCGCATCGTCGCCCGGCACGAGCGCGCCGACATTCCGGTCCGCACCGTGGTCGAGCAGATGGTCGGCCGCAGCGTCGAGCGGATGTTCCCTACGGTATCGGCGCCGGGCAACGACACGCTGCTCGAAGTCGAGAACCTGTCCTCGCCGGAACGCAGCTTTCAAAATGTCAGCTTTTCAGTGCGGGCCGGCGAAATCCTCGGCATTGCCGGGCTGATCGGCGCCGGACGCACGGAGCTGGTGCGGGCGATCGCCGGTGCCGATCCGATCTCATCGGGTTCGGTGCGCGTCGCCGGCAAGCCGGTGCATCTCAACGGCCCGGCGGCGGCGATCAAGGCCGGCGTCGTTCTCGTACCGGAAGACCGCAAGGCGCAAGGCGTGGTGCTCGACCAGACGATCGGCGAGAACCTGGCGATCGGCAATTTCGACCATGTCGCGCCGAATGGCTGGGTGTTCCCGAAGGCGGTGCAGAAATTCGCCGAGGCCGGCATTCGCCGGCTCGGCGTCAAGGGCCGGCCGAACCAGGCGGTCAGCAAGCTCTCCGGCGGCAACCAGCAGAAGGTGATCATCGCCAAATGGGTGTCGCGCCCGCCCAAGGTGTTCATCCTGGACGAGCCGACGCGCGGCATAGACGTCGGTGCACGCGCCGCGATCTATGATGTCATCGCCGACCTTGCCCGTTCCGGCATGGCGGTGGTGGTGGTGAGTTCCGACCTCGAGGAAGTGCTCGGCCTGTCGCATCGCGTGCTGGTGCTGAGCCGCGGCCGGCAACGCGGCATTCTCGACCGCAGCGAAGCGAGCAATGTCGCCGTGATGGAACTCGCCACGAGCTAGGACGGCCCATCGAAACAAAGCGCAGCAGGTGGTATCCTCCCGGGCACCAGACCGCGCGGGGCGCCAGCAACAGAGTTGGCGCCCCTTTATTTCCGGAGGACGGCGGTTGGAACAGAGGGACCGACGATGAAACTATTCGAACTTCATGGTGACGTGGCACTTGTCACGGGCGCCGGCAGCGGCATCGGCCAAGCAATCGCCATCGGCTTGGCCGAGGCCGGCGCCGACATAGCCTGCTTCGGCCACGCCTCCAAAGGCGGGCTGGAGGAGACCGCGCACCGGATCACGGCACTTGGCCGCAAGGCGTTGGTGCTGAACGGCACGGTGACGTCAGAGGCCGATCTCGCGGCCGCGATCGAGCGTACTGAGGAGGAACTCGGGGCGCTGACGGTCGCCGTCAACAATGCCGGCGTCGCCGGAGCTGAGCCGGCCGAGACGCTGTCGCTGGAGAAATGGCAGAAGCTCTACGACGTCAATGTCAGCGGCGTATTCCTGTCCTGCCAGGCCGAGGCCCGCGTCATGCTGACGCGGCGCAAAGGCTCGATCATCAACATCGCCTCGATGTCGGGCTCGATCGTCAATCGCGGCCTGACACAGGCGCATTACAATTCGTCGAAGGCCGCGGTCATCCACATGTCGAAGAGCCTGGCCATGGAATGGGCCGATCGCGGCCTGCGCGTCAATGTCGTCAGCCCCGGCTACACGCTGACGCCGATGAACAAGCGACCTGAGGTCGCCGACCAGGTCAAAATCTTCGAGCGCGACACGCCGATGGGCCGCATGGCGGCGCCAGAAGAAATGGTCGGCCCGACCGTGTTCCTGGCCAGCCGCGCCTCGAGTTTCGTCACCGGCATCGACCTGATCGTCGATGGCGGCTTCGTCTGCTGGTAGAAGAAAAGATGCAGAAGCGATTCCAGGGAAAAACGGCGGTCATCACCGGCGCCAGCGGCGGCATTGGGGCGGCAATGGCCAGGCGCTTCGCCGCGGAAGGTGCGGCGGTCGTCGTCAGCGCCATCGACGCGCGCGTCGATGAGGTTGCCGCCGACCTGAAGGCTGCGGGCGCCAGGGTCGCATCGCTGCGCATGGACGTGACCAGGAAGGACGAGGTCGTCGCCCTCTATGACCTGGCCGAGCAACAGTTCGGCCGCGTCGACATCTCCGTACAGAATGCCGGTGTCATCACCATCGCCAGGGTCGAGGCGATGACAGAGGCCGAATGGGACAAGGTGATGGCGGTCAACACCAAGGGCGTGTTCCTGTGCTGCCAGGAGGCGATCGCGCGCATCCGCAAGCACGGCGACGGCGGCCGGCTGATCAACACCGCATCCGGCCAGGCGCGGCAGGGCTTTATCTACACGCCGCATTATGCGGCCTCGAAATTCGGCGTCGTCGGCGTCACCCAGAGCCTGGCCAAGGAAGTGGCAAAGGAGAAGATCACCGTCAACGCGATCTGCCCCGGCATCATCGACACCGACATGTGGGCCTATAACGACGCGGCGTGGGGCAAGCTGATGGGCGATTACAAGCCCGGCGAACTGATGGCCGAATGGGTGAAGAACATCCCGATGGGCCGCGCCGGCAGCGGCGAGGATGTCTCCGGCCTGGTCAGCTTTCTCGCCAGCGACGATGCGGCCTACATCACCGGGCAGACCATCAATGTCGATGGCGGCCTGATCATGTCGTGAGGATACTCGGGCGGCAGTGCCCTGTCCGAATTGCATGACCGTGACGGCATTACGCGTTGCGAGACATGAATGTTGGTATATATAATTTCATCCCATGAAACGGCTCTGGCGAGATGGGTTCGCCAGGCCGACAGCTGAGATCATGGGACCTTGATGGCTCGCACCTTTCATAGCGCCGCCAGACCGGCGATCGATCCGCGGACTGCCTTGGCGGCAATCCATCGGCAGCCATGACACGGTCCCCTCCGGCACATTTTCACAAAATTGGGCACCATCCGCTCTGCGCCGCTTCAGCGCCGGCAGCAATCTGGCGCCAACGCCCTTGCGCAACGACCAGCTTTTCCAACACAATCAAAAAAAGACGCAAGAAGGGAACGAACGATAACTTCACCAGAGCTTGACAGGAGAACAAGCATGTCACTTCGGAACATGATTTCGAGTTTCTCAATGGGAGCCTTAACACTTGCCGCAGCCGCACTGACATCTTCGGCCTATGCGGCAGCGCCGGAATCCAACGACCCGATCAAGATCGCGCTGTTCGACTGGACCAGCGTCAATCTGAACGCCAAGATCCTCGGCGGCATCCTCGAAAAGCTCGGCTACACCGTCGAGTACCCGACCGCCGACTATCTCTCCAGCCTGACCACCGGCCTGACCAATGGCGACATCGATGTCGGCCTGGAATTCTGGGACACGACGGCCGGCGAGGCGATGAAGGCCTCGGACGCGACGGGCCAGACCGAACGCCTCGGCAAGCTCGGACCCAAGGCCAAGGAAGAATGGTGGTTTCCCGAGTATATGAAAGAGAAATGCCCCGGCCTGCCTAACTGGGAGGCGCTGAAAGACCCGAAATGCGCCGAAGCGTTCTCGACCGCCGAAACCGCGCCGAAGGGGCGTTATCTCGGCGGACCCGTGACATGGGAAGGTTTTGACGACGAACGCGTCGAGGCGCTGAAACTGCCCTTCACCGTCATCCATGCCGGCACCGATGCGGCGATGTTCGCCGAACTGGACTCGGCCTATCAGCGCAAGGCGCCGATCATGCTGTGGATCTATTCGCCGCATTGGGCGCCGGCCAAATACAAGGGCGAATGGGTCGAATTCCCCGACTATACGCCGGAATGCTACAACGACCCGAAATGGGGCGTGAACCCAGATGCCAAATATGACTGCGGCAAGCCGCATGGCGAGATCTGGAAATATTCCTGGGCCGGCATGAAGGACAAATGGCCGGTCGCCTACAAGGTCGCGAAAAACTACACGGTCGATACCGACGAGCTCAACAAGATGAGCGGCGAGATCGATCTCGAAGGCAAGACGCCGGAAGATGTCGCCGCCGCCTGGATCGCCGCCCACGAAGCCGACTGGAAAGCCTGGGCCGAGTGACCGTCTGACTGGAAACGCGACGACCCGGCCATTCAGGGCCGGGTCTCGATCCCCTATTCCAGAAGGACGGTTGAATGAGCGATACGATTGAACAGGCGGCGAAAGCCGGCAACGATGCACGCCCGATAAAGCTTGCCTGCCGCAATGTCTGGAAGCTGTTTGGGGCGGACGCGGCCAATTTCATCCGCCGGCGCGACGGCAAGGCCAGCCTGGCGGACATCGCCGCGGCCGGACTGGTCGGCGCGGTGCGCGCCGTCGATCTCGAAATCCGACAGGGCGAGATCTTCATCATCATGGGACTTTCGGGGTCAGGCAAGTCGACGCTGGTGCGCTGCATGTCGCGGCTGATCGAGCCGACCCACGGCAAGGTCGAATTCGAGGGGAAGGACCTGCTCAAGATTTCCGATGCCGCGCTGATCGAGCTGCGACGCCATCGCATGGGTATGGTGTTCCAGAATTTTGCCTTGCTGCCGCATCTCAACGTACTGGAGAACATCGCCTTTCCCTTGGGCATCCAGGGGCAGGACCGGCCGACGCGCGAGAAGCGAGCCCGTGAAGTCATCGAGCTGGTTGGCTTGCGCGGCCGCGAGCATTTCTATCCGCGCGAGCTTTCCGGCGGACAGCAGCAGCGTGTCGGCATCGCCCGCAGCCTCGCCACGAAGCCGGAAATCTGGTTCCTCGACGAGCCGTTCTCGGCCCTCGACCCGCTGATCCGCCGTGAGATGCAGGACGAGCTGATGCGGCTGCAGACCATGCTGCACAAGACCATCGTCTTCATCACCCATGATTTCGACGAGGCCATCCGGCTAGCCGATCGTATCGCCATCATGAAGGACGGCGAGGTCATCCAGATCGGCACGCCGGAAGAGTTGGTGGTCAACCCGGCGACCGACTATGTCGCCGAATTCACCCGCGACGTCGACCGCGCCAAGGTGATCTCGGCGCGCAGCCTGATGCGCGCCTGCGATGGCGCCGAGTACGGCGGCACGGTCGCGCCGGATGCCAAGATATCAAGTTTTTCGGCTGATATCGTCTCTGCCGGCAAGGCCTTCGCGGTGGTCAACGGCGCCGGAAAGCCGATCGGCGAGGTCACGCCGCAGGCGGTGATCGATCTTCTCGCCGGCATAGAACGTCGTGGGGTCGGCGCATGACGGTCACGGCAAGCGCCAGCGCAGCGAGGCCCCGGCCGATTCAAACCTGGCTGGCGATCTGGGCCTGCGCGCTCGCCGCCGTGCTTATCGTCTTCCTGCTGCAGGAAAGCCTGCCCTGGGCGGTCAATTACCCGGCCGGCGCGATCGTTCCTGTCGCAGACTGGGTCGGTGCGCTGATGAACTGGGTGAAGTCGAATTTCTCCTGGCTGACCCGTTCGATCACCGCGGTGCTCGGCGTGCCGCTCGATTTCGCGCTCGCTCTTCTGGCCAAAAATTTCAAGATCGGCCATGGCGCCGATATGGTCGTGTTGCCGCGCCTGTCCTGGGTCGGCGTCTGCGCTGCCGCCTACCTTGCCGGACGCGCGGCCGGCGGCTGGAAGCTGGGTGCGCTGGCCGGCGGCTGTTTTCTCTACATCGCGCTGTTCGGGCAGTGGACCAGCGCCATGCTGACGCTGGGCTTAATCTCGATCGCCGTGCCGTTTTGCATTGTCACCGGGCTGTTCGCCGGCATCTGGGCATGGCGCAAGCCTTGGGTGGAGAGGCTGTTGATCTCCCCTGCCCTCGATCTGATGCAGACGATCCCGACCTTCGCCTATCTCATCCCGATGCTGCTTCTTTTCGGCAACAGCCCGGTCTCGGCAATGATCGCGACGGCAATTTTCGCGACGCCGCCAATGGTGCGGGCGACGATGCTCGGCCTGTCGCGGGTGCCGTCGGAGATCGACGATTTCAGCGAGATGGCCGGCTGCACGGCACGGCAGAAGCTGTGGCGAGTGCTGTTGCCGTCGGCGCGGCCGACATTGATGGTCGGCGTCAACCAGGTCATCATGCTGGCGCTCAATATGGTGATCATCGCCTCGATGATCGGCGCCGGTGGGCTCGGCTATGACGTGCTTTTGGCGTTGCGCGCGCTCAAGGTCGGCGAGGCGATGGAAGCTGGCCTCGCCATCGTCGCACTGGCGATTGCACTCGACCGGCTGAGTCAGGCGATCGCCCACAATCACGCCAAGGGCAATGTCCGCCATCAGGCCGGCACCAGCTTCTGGCGGCGTTATCCCAATCTGACGCTGGCCGTCGCCATTCTCGCCGTCACCACGCTGCTCGGCCTGTTCGTGCCGGCCTTCGCCGCGATGCCGAAGGCGATCACCTTAACCACCGCACCTTTGTGGAAGGCGGCGGTGAACTGGATCACCATCAACTTCTTCGACACGATCGAAGCGTTCCGCGTGGCGCTTATCGTCAACGTGCTGAACCCGGCGCGCGCCTTCTGCGAGGGCTTTCCGTGGCTGGGCGCGGTTTGTCTCCTCGGCCTTGCCGGATACCAGCTCGGCGGCTTGCGTCTCGCCGCCCTGGTCGCGGCATTGACAGCGTTCTGCGCCGTCACCGGCCTTTGGGAAAAGACCATGGCGACGGTCTATTTGTGCGGCATCTCGGCCTTTATCGCTTGCCTCATCGGCATCCCGATCGGGCTGATGGCATCGCGCAGCGACCGCTTCGAAAAGACCGTCACGCCGGTCATCGACACACTGCAGGTGCTGCCGTCGTTCTGCTTCATCATTCCGGTGGTGATGCTGTTCAGGGTCGGCGACGTCACCGCGATGATCGCCACCGTTGCCTTCGCCGTGGTGCCGGCGATCCGCTACACCAATCACGGCATTCGACAGGTGCCGCCGGCGCTGATCGAGGCGGCGAAGGTGTCCGGCTGCACCAGGCGCCAGACCTTCTTTCGCGTGCAGCTGCCGCTGGCGCTTCCAGAGATCATGCTTGGCGTCAACCAGACAATCCTGATGGCACTGGCGATGATCATCATCTGCGCCATGGTCGGCACGCGCGATCTCGGCCAGGAGGTGTTCATCGCCCTGTCCAAGGCCGATTCCGGCCGCGGCATTGTCGCCGGCCTGGCCATTGCCTTCATCGGCATCGTCGCCGACCGGCTGTTCAACGCCTGGACGGCGAAGGCTCGCGCAAGGCTGGGATAGTCCGGAATAGGACGGCCTCAGGAAGCTGCCGCCAAGCGCGCCGCTAACGAGGCACCGATCCCTACGCCTAAAGATATAGCCATTCGGGATGATTGCTCGCTGTTACCTCACATCGTACGGCTGTCATCGGACGGGCAGGCTCAACAGGAGAGCGAACAATGGCTATACGCGTTCCCTTTACTCCCGGTGATCTAGTAGACCGTCAACGGGGCACCGATGACGTCCTCGCAGGCGATCTAAATACAAACACCTTAATCGGCGATGCTGGCGGCAGCCTGCTAGATTTCTCGAGGGGCGGCAACGACATCTTCACGGGATCGCCATCCTCCACCACCACTGCTTACGGAGATGCCGGCGAGGATAGCTCGGACCACAGCAAGGGCGGCGACGACAGTTTCACAGGCGCCTCGCTGGGCACCTACGTCTTCTACGGTGACGTCGGCGGCAACATGTTCGTTCATGCTCTGGGCGGAGACGACAGTTTTAGAGCCGAGGGCGACTCGTTCAACACTTTTTACGGCGATGCCGGCGGCGATATGTCGGACCACAGCAAGGGCGGCAACGATACGTTGAGCAGTGAAGTGGGTAGACGGGTAGACAACACGTTCTACGGTGACGCCGGCGGCAACATGTTCGGCTTTGCTCAAGGCGGCGACGACATTTTCGTGACCAGCACTCGACAAGGAGCCGATCACACCTTTTACGGTGACGCGGGCGGCGAGATGTCCGACCATGGCAAGGGCGGCAACGACACCTTCCAGGGCTCGATAGAAGCCAATAACATTTTCTACGGTGACGCGGGCAGCAACATGTCCGGCAATGCGCAAGGCGGCGACGACAATTTCACGAGCAGGACCGACTCATTCAACACTTTCTACGGCGATGCCGGCGGCGATATGTCGGCCTACAGCAAGGGTGGCAACGATACCTTCACGGGTGGCTTCTTTTCCACCAACACTTTCTTCGGCGACGCCGGCGGCAACATGTCTGACCATGCTCAGGGCGGCGACGACCACTATACGGACCTGGGTGGGGAGATCGGGAGCAAAACTCTTTATGGCGATGCGGGCGGTGATCTTTCCGGTTTCGCCGCGGGCGGCAACGACACTTTCACGAGCGCGGGTGGCTCGGAGATAACTTTCTACGGGGACGCGGGCGGCAGTATGTTCGACCACGCGCTGGGGGGCGACGACGTGGCCGTGCTGCAAGGCACTCATAATTTGGGGTATGGCGATGCGGTCACGATGCTCGGCAGCGCTGTGGGCGGCAATGATACCCTGACTGGCGGGGACAAAAGCGCCTTTCCTGATGTTCTAAACGAGTTATACGGCGACGCGCGCTCTATGTCCGGTTCCGCCCAGGGGGGCAACGACATTCTTACCGGGGGCCACAACAGCGAAAGCGGCCAGGTCCGTAACTTCCTGTGCGGCGACGCTGTGCAAATGTCCGGTTCGGCCAAGGGCGGAAACGATACCCTGTACGCCGGGAGCGCGGCACCCGGCTGCACGGTCATCAATGACATGTGGGGCGACGGGCAACTGAGCGAGTTCGCTCAGGGCGGCAGAGACCAATTCATATTCAAGGACGATGGTTCCATGACGGTCGGAACCCAAAACACCATCTACGATTTCAGCCAGACCCAAGGCGACACTATCGTGTTTAGTGGCGTGGAGGGCGTGCAATCGTTCGATGATCTCACTATTGCGCAAACTGGAACCGACACCATCATTACCGCGGGAGTCGATCAAGTTACTCTCGCAAACTTTACGAACACGCTGACAACAAGTGACTTTTTGTTCGTCTGAGAGAATGAACACCTACCCTTTTCGAAGGAGCTGGAATGCGGTGAGAGTTCGTGCACGATAGTCGCGCGGCCGGTCGCCCAATTATGCTAGACCGGCCGATCGACAATCCAAGCCGCAGGTATGGATCACACGGCCAGGAATCTCTCGGTCAGTCGAGCCCAGAGCGCTGCGCCGACGGTCAGATTGCCGTCGTTGAAATTGTATTTCGGGCTGTGCAGGATGGCTGAATCCTCGCCGTTTCCGAGGCGCAGGAAGCAACCGGGTTTGTGTTCGAGGAAATAAGAAAAATCTTCGCTGCCGGGGATCAACGGGCAGACAGACACCTTGTCCTGACCGACGAGCTCGACAGCGACGTCTGTCGCGAAGGACGTCTCGCCCTCGGAATTGATCACCACCGGGTAGCCGCGCTCGTAATCGATCTCGACCGTTGCGCCATGCGCCTGCGCCACAAGTGCTGCGATATTGCGAATACGCTGCTCGAGCGTGTCGCGAATCTCGGCCGAGAAAGAGCGGACGCTCAGCGTGATTTCGGCGTGTTCCGGGATGACGTTGGAGGCCGTGCCGCCGTGAATCGTGCCGACGGTAACGACAGCCGTCTCGATGGGGTTGACGTTGCGCGACACCACCGTCTGCAGGGTCATGACGGTGTTGGCGGCAGCGACGATCGGGTCGACCGTCAGGTGCGGACGCGAGGCGTGGCCGCCACGCCCGGTTATCTTGATCGTGACGGTATCGCTCGCCGCCATCAGCGGCCCGGCGCGCATCAGGAACGAACCCGTCGGCGCGCCCGGATGGTTATGCAGCCCGAATATCGCATCGCAGGGAAAGCGCTCGAACAGGCCGTCGGCGATCATCGCCTGCGCCCCGCTTCCCTTGCCGGCTTCCTCGGCCGGCTGGAAGATGAGGTTCACCGTGCCGTTAAAATGCCGCGTGCGCGCCAGGTATTCGGCGGCGCCGAGCAGCATCGTGGTGTGGCCGTCATGGCCGCAGGCGTGCATCTTGCCGCTGGCCTGGCTGGCATAAGGGAGATTGGTCGCTTCGGTAATCGGCAAGGCGTCCATGTCGGCGCGGATGGCGATGCTGCGGCCGCTGCCCTGGCGCAAGCGGCCGACGACCCCGAGGCCGCCGACATTGCGCGTCACCTCGTAGCCCCAGCCTTCGAGCCGTTCGGCAACGTATGCAGCCGTTTCGTGCTCCTGGAATGAAAGCTCGGGATGCGCGTGCAGGTGCTGGCGAACCGCCGCAAGCTCGGCGGCCTTGTCGGCGAAGTCGGAAATGTCGGCGAACTGGTTGGAGGTCTTTGGCATGGAAGGTCCTTTGCCGAGCACGTAATCGTGCCGGCTTTGCTGTCAGATGAAACGGCTTAAAAAGGCCCGCGTGCGCGGGTGCCTGGGTTTGGCGAGAACCTCGTCCGGAGGCCCGGCCTCGATCACATTGCCGTCGTCCATGAACACCACCCGATCCGCCGCCTCGCGGGCAAAGCCGATCTCGTGCGTGACGACGATCATGGTCAAGCCCTGCTTGGCAAGATCACGCATGGTGGAGAGGACCTCGCCGACCAGTTCCGGATCGAGCGCCGACGTCGGCTCGTCGAAGAGCATCAATTTCGGGCGGATGGCGAGCGCGCGGGCGATGGCGACGCGCTGTTGCTGGCCGCCTGAAAGCTGGCGCGGATAGGCGTCGATCTTGTCGGCGAGACCGACACGGGTCAGCAGTTCGCGGGCGTAGCCGATCGCCTCCTTGCGGTTCTCCCGGTGAACGCCGAGCGGAGCCTCGATGACGTTCTGCAGGGTCGTCATGTGTGGATAGAGGTTGAACTGCTGGAACACCATGCCGATCTTGCGCCGCTGCGCCGCGATCGCCCGGTCGGAGAGTTTGTCGAGCCGGCCGTTGTGCAGCCGGTAGCCGATCTGCTCGCCGTCCACCTCAATCGACCCTTGGTCGATCGCCTCCAGATGATTGATGCATCGCAGGAAGGTTGATTTGCCGGAGCCGGACGGTCCGAGAATGACCACCACCTCGCCAGGCGCGACATCCAGGTCGATGCCCTTCAGCACCTCGAGCGGGCCGAACGCCTTGTGAACGTTGCGTGCCCTGACCAGGGGCGTGTCATGCGCGCTCATTGGCGGCCTCCAGTGTGGCGGTCGCCGTCTTCTCACGGGCGCCGCGGTCGCCGCGGCTGTAGTGACGTTCGATCGCGCCTTGCGCGACATTGAGGATCGAGGTGATCAGCAGGTACCACAGCACTGCAACCATCAGCAGCGGAATGATTTCGAAGGTGCGGTTGTAGATCGACTGCACCGAGTAGAGCAGGTCGGCCATGGCGATGACGCTGACAAGCGACGTCGCCTTGATCATGCTGATTAGCTGATTGCCGGTCGGCGGCACGATCGACCGCATGGCTTGCGGGATGATGATTCGCCGCAAGGCCCGCGCGCGCGTCATGCCGAAGGCTTCAGCCGTTTCGGCCTGTCCCTTGTCCACCGACAGCAGCCCGCCACGAATGATCTCGGCCATGTAGGCGGCCTCGTTCAGCGCCAGACCAAGAACGGCGGCCGTCAAAGGCGTGATCAGGTCGTTGGTATTCCAGCTGGCGAAGCCGAGGGAAATGCGCGGAAACAGCGTCGAAAGGTTGTACCACAGGATCAATTGCACCAGCAGCGGCGTTCCGCGGAAGAACCAGATGAACAGGCCGGAGAGAAAGGATGCCAGCCTGTCGTTCGACATGCGCGCGATGGCGAGCAGCAGGCCGAGCACGATGCCCAGGATCATCGCCACGACCGTCAGGCCGAGCGTTACGGAAAGCCCCTGCATGACCGTCGGATCGAAGAAATACTGGGCGACCACGGGCCAGCCGAAATTCGGGTTGACCGCGACGATATAGGCGAAGCCGGCGGCGACGGCGACGGTGAATGCCCAGAGCGCCAGCCGGACGAGCGGGAATGGCCGGTGGGCTCGTTTGACGTCGCGCAGCGCGTCGTCGGGACGTCGCGGCAGCCCGGCCGCGTAGTAGGCAGCGGTCGCGTCGGTCATGGCAGCCTCTACTGGCCCTGGTTGATGCCGGGCGCGTCGATCATGTTCTTCTCGAGGCCCCACTTCTTCATCACCGCGGCGTAGGTGCCGTTCTTCATCAGGATCTTGAAGGCGTCGAGCAGCACGCCGCCCAGCGGCGAACCCTTCTTGACGACGGCGCCTTGGTAGATGTCCTTGAAGCCGTTGGCCTGGCCGACCCCGGCGAGTTCCAGCTGGCCCTTCGCCTGTTCGACGAAATAGGTCAGCGGCGCCTGCGAGGAGAAGAATGCGTCGGAGCGTTTCGACCGGACGGCCAGTATCGAGCTCGGCTGGTCGGTGAAGGATTGCACCTCGACGGCCGGCTTGCCCCCCTCGGTGCATTTCTGCGCCTGCTGCTTGATGACCTTTTCGGCCGAGCCACCCGACATGACGGCGATGCGCTTGCCGCACGCGGTGTCGAGCGAGGTGATGCCTTGCGGGTTGCCCTTCTCGACGGCGAAGACGACGTATTCGCGCACCCAATCGATGAAGTCGTTGGATTTCTGCCGGTCGGGATAGTCGCCGACAGGCCCCATCGCGAACTGATAACGGCCGGCATTGATGCCGCTCAGCAAAGCCGGCAGGCCGGCGACCGAGGCATGATCGATCTCGACACCGAGCAGCTGGCCGATGGCGTCGGAAATGTCCCTGGTCGCCCCCGACAGTTCGGTGCCGGTGACGATCTCATAGGGCGGGAACGAGCCGTTGTTGACGGCTGTGATCTTTCCCGCCGTGCGGATCTCTTCCGGCAGCCGGGCCTGCAAATCCTCGTTCACCGATTGCTTCTGGATATCCTGGGCAAAGCTGGCCTGCGCCAGCATGGTGACGAGCGAGGCGAATATGAAGCTGATTGTCCTCATGGCATTCTCCTTCGTGTTCTTCGTTGTGCGTTGTCAGGCTGCGGTGGCCCGCGATCTGGCCTCGAAAGGAAACAAGGCTTCGGCGGAAATCGGTTCCGCCAGAATGCCCTGGGCATGGAGCTCGGTGACGAAATCCTCGATCATGCGCCGGTTGGCCGGCAGGCCGCTGGCGTTCCAGGAGGCAGGCAGGTCGCGCCCCGCATGAAGCAGCTCCTCGAGGATCCAGGGCGAGGTATCGGCATATTTTCGGCGCTTTGCCGTCCAGACGCGCTGGCTTTCGTCGATCAGCCTGGCGAGTTCCTGCGGCAGCCAGGGGTGCTCCCTGACCAGGGCGGCCTTGACGGCGACCAGATGCATGCCCGGGATATAACCGACGTCGGCGAAATAGGCGCGTTCGGCCGCGCGAAAATCGCGCAGCACTTGCCGGAAGCCGGAAGCCGGGCCGAAAAAGCCGTCCGGCATGAAGGGCGTGAAAACGGCATCGAGCTCGCCTTGCGCCAGCAACTCCATCATCGGGCGCTCGCCCGGTGCTGCTTCGATGCGCCCCGGCCTGCCGAATCCGTCGAGGCGGTCGGCGATCGGGTGCCCCGATGTCAGCCTGCCGGCGAACCAATAGGCATCCTCGACGCCGACGCCTACCCGGCGAAGCGCCGCGCGCGTCCATGTGTTACCGGAATCGCGCCAGCCGGTCACGCCGATGCGTTTGCCGGCAAGGTCGGAAAGCCGTTCCAGCGGGCTGGTCTCGACCGTTATGATGCAGCGATGGCGAAAGCCGCGCATGATGAAGCACGGTAATCCAACCACCGTATCGACGCCCGAAGCCATGGCCGACACATAACGGCTGAATGAGACCTCCGCCGCATCGTAGTTCGGATCGGTACCGAGGTCCGGAATGAGCGTGGCGACGCGATCAACCTTCACCGACAAGCGGCTCGAAGTGACGTCACCCAGCACCAAAGGGGTGAGATAGTCCCAATCGCGGGTGGCTACAGTGATGGAAACGGGCATCGGCATGAACTTCAACGCTATGTTTGACCGGCGATTGGTAAATGTTTAATTTTGGCCGATCAAATGTTATTATGTTATTGAACATTAGCTTTAATGGTCGCGGGTGCCGATGGATTTCGATGCAGGATGGTTCGCTGATCGCCTTGGCGACCGCACGATGCGCGGCATCGCGCGCGAGACCAGTGCGCTGATCAGAAGCGGCGCGCTGCCTGTCGGCGCAAAGCTTCCGCCGGTGCGCGATCTGGCCTATTTGCTTGGCGTCAGCCCGGCGACGGTCTCGCAGGCGTGGAGCGAGTTGCGGCGCTACAAGATCATCGGCGGCCGCGGACGCAACGGCACCTGGATCATGGGCAACCGCTTTGCCGCCCGGCCCGAGCGCCACATGAGCGGCGGCAATTACGGACAGGATATTCTGAACCTGGCGATCGCGGAGCCCGATGTGAGGCTCTTGCCGCCGCTCGACATCGCGCTGGCGCATGGTGCGCGCGCCGAAAAGCTCAACAGCTACGAGCGGGTGCGCATCCTGCCCGAGCTGGAGGCCGCAGTGCGCCCGTCATGGCCGTACGATCCCGGCGCGTTCCTGGCCACCAATGGCGGTTACAACGCCATCTACACCTTGCTGCATGCGCTGGTCCCGCCGGGGGCGCCGGTGGCCATCGAGAACCCGACGGCGCTTCGCCTGCTCGACATTCTCGAGGATCTCGACGTGCCGATCATCCCCGTGGATTGCGACAGCGACGGTCCCTTGCCGGATGCACTTGCCAACGCTCTGCGGCAGCGGCCCGTCGCGTTCCTGTTCCAGCCGCGCGTCCATTCGGTTACCGGCGCCTGCATGTCGTCGGCGCGGCTGGAAGTCATCGGCGACCTGCTCGCCGGCACCGACGTGCTGATTGTCGAAGATGACGGCGTCGGCGATATTGCCTCGGCGTCGCGCATTTCGCTTGGCCGGCGTTTTCCCGATCGCGTCATCCATATCCTGTCCTATTCCAAGACCCATGGCCCGGATCTGCGGCTCGCCGTGCTGTCCGGATCGGCGACGATCGTCGAGCAGATCCAGTCCTACCGCAGCTTCAGCTCGGGATGGACCAGCCGCATCCTGCAGGCAGCCACCGCCTGGCTGCTGCAAGACCCGGCCACGGCCGCCCTGGTGGAGCAGGCGAAGGAGGTATACCGCGGCCGTCGCGAACGGCTCGCCGGCGAACTGGCCAAACGCAATGTCGATATCGACGCCGGACACGGTCTCAGCGTCCTCATTCCGGTTGCTTCGGAACCTTACGCGATGGTCACGCTGGCCGCCCACGGCATCGCGGCCCATGCCGGGGCGAAGTTTTCGACCGGAAAGACCAGCGCCGTGCGCGTCGCGACCAGCATCCTGAGCGAGGAGTACCTCGAGCACGCCGCAAATTCCCTGGCGCTGGCAGCCGATCCGGCGCGGGAGGTTGTCTGAGGCAAGTCATCGCCGTTCTGACTGCTACTCCGCCGCCACGCCCTTCACCTCGAGATAGCTCTCCATCGAATCGTCCATCGCCTGCAGCCACGGCGTATGGTGCAAAGGCGCCATCGTTCCGGTCATCAGCGAGCGATAGGCATGGTCGCGGAAGCCCATAATGTCTTCCGCCTTGTGGTGCTCCCACTCCATGAAGGTCCGATTGACGGCCTCGACGTCGAAGCCCGGATAGTCGGTCTGCTCCATCAGCTCCCTGGTGTAGTCGCCCTGGAACCAGATCATCTGCTCGGCGTCTTCCAGCGTCTCCTCGCGTGCCCGCCATTTCCGGCCGTGCTCCGCCATCGCTTCGGCCGAGGGCAGCTCGATACGGCCCATGATGACGTCGCGGGCGAACCAGGCCTGCGCGTCGAACATGTTGAAGGTGTAGAACTGGTCCTGCATGCCGATATAGGACAGCTTCGGGTTTTTCTCCCAGACGACGCCCTCGTAGAGCCCGTCCGGCCACATACGGTTGGCGGTCTTCAGCTTCAAATCCTCGGTGAGGAACGGGAAGGAATGGAGGTAGCCGGTGCACAGGATGATGGCGTCGACGTCTTTGGTGCTGCCATCCTTGAAATGCGCGGTCTTGCCGACGACCTTCTGCAGCAGCGGCACTTCCTTCCAGTTCTCCGGCCATTTGAAGCCCATCGGCTTCGAGCGGTAGCTCGAGGTTATCGATTTGGCGCCGTATTTGTAGCATTGCGAGCCGATGTCCTCGGCCGAATAGGAGCGGCCGATGATCAAGATATCCTTGCCCTTGAATTCCATCGCGTCGCGGAAATCGTGGCTGTGCAGGATGCGACCATTGAAGGTCGAGAAGCCCTCGAAATAGGGAACGTTGGGCACGGAGAAATGCCCCGAAGCGACGACGACATTGTCGAACTCTTCCGAATAGGTGACGTCGTTGGTGCGGTCATGCGCGGTGACGGTGAATTTTTTCGTCGTGTCGGAGAAGGTGACCATGCGCACCGGGCTGTTGAAGCGCACCCATTGACGCACACCCGATTTTTCGACGCGGCCCTTGATGTAGTCCCACAGCACGGCACGGGGCGGATAGGAGCCGATCGGCCGGCCGAAATGCTCCTCGAACGTGTAGTCGGCGAATTCGAGGCATTCCTTCGGCCCGTTCGACCAGAGGTAACGGTACATCGAGCCATGCACCGGGTCGCCGTGCTCGTCGAGGCCGGTGCGCCAGGTGTAATTCCACAGGCCGCCCCAGTCGGACTGCTTTTCGAAGCAGACGATCTCGGGAATATCGGCGCCCTTGTCGGCGGCCGACTTGAAGGCCCGGAGCTGGGCCATGCCGGACGGCCCGGCTCCGATGACGGCAACACGATCTTTCATGCGGGCCTCCCGATCTCATTTCTCTAACGAAACAAATTTCACTGACAGGACAGTAATTGCCCCTTCGATGCTGTCAACAGGGCTTGTCGCGAAACCGCGCTTCGCCGAGCTGGATTTCTAAACGACGTGGAAGCTCGGGCGAAGTCCGGTCATTGCGCAATTCGGCTTGCCGTGAGAGTTGCGCTTCTGTATCGGCACCGAATATGTTCACCGTGAGTGAAATGAATCGGCAAGGTCCGGGGTGGCGAAATGGCGAAAAGAGCGTCCAATCTGAAGCAAGATGCCGGCGCCGCGGCGGGCAAAGCCAAACCCGCCGCGATCGAGCCGCGCAAGATACGCGTGCCGCTCACCCAGAACCCGCACGCCATTCGCGACACCCGCGAAAAAGTGCTTGAGGTCGCGATCGGCCGCGAGGTGCGAGCATTCCGCAAAAAGCTCGGCATCACAGTCGCCGATCTGGCTGCCGCCACCGACATTTCGCTCGGCATGCTGTCGAAGATCGAGAACGGCATTACCTCGCCATCGCTGACCACGTTGCAGGCGCTGTCGCGGGCGCTCGGCGTTCCGGTCACCGCCTTCTTCCGCCGTTTCGAGGAGGAGCGCAGCGCCGTCTTCGTCAAGGCCGGCGAAGGCCTCGACGTCGAACGCCGCGGCACGCGCGCCGGCCACCAGTACAATTTGCTCGGCCATATCGGCTCCAACACCAGCGGCGTCGTCGTCGAACCCTATCTGATCACGCTGACCGAGGATTCCGACGTGTTCCCGACCTTCCAGCATGAAGGCATGGAATTCCTCTATATGCTCGAAGGCGAAGTGGTTTACCGGCACGGCAGCAATCTCTACCCGATGAAGCCCGGCGACAGCCTGTTCTTCGACGCCGATGCGCCGCACGGACCGGAAGTGCTGAGCGTTCTGCCGATGCGCTATCTGTCGATCATCTGCTACCCGCAGAGCGCGGGGTGAGTTGGCCAATCTCCCCCCTCGTGGGGGAGATTAGCAGCTTCGCGGGCAGCTTTAATCCGGCCCAAAGCCTGGGCTTGTCGAGCTGCCATCATCCAATTTCGACAGCCATTCGACCAGCGTCGGCCGATAGCGCGTCAGGCCCTTGTAATTGGCGAGTTCGTCTGGCAGGTCGCGGATGACGCGGTGCAGGCGGCGTGCCCATTTCGGCTGCGTCACCAGTTCGTCCATCTTGATGAGGTAACAGCGGATCGGGAAGACGATCGCATTCGAGCGCGGCAGCCGCCAGAAACTCTGCAGTTCGACGCGCAGATGCACTTTTTCGCCAACGTTTTCCGGCGTCACCGTGGCGCGGTCCGGACCCCATTTGTGGTAATTTTCCGGGCTGGTGTCGAGGCGCGGATTGATGGTCATCGTCCAGTTCAGCCGGCGCGCCGGCTTACCCTGCTGTATGTTGGTGAGGAATTTCAGCGCCCGGACGAAGATCCCCTTCTCATGCGCCAGCGGCACCGGCGCGTGCCATTCGAAGAAGTTCATGCCGATGTCGAAATCGAGCGACCAGTCGGCCTGGGTGGTGACCATGCCGGCATCCATCCACAGATTGCCGTCGCGCTGGTCGAGAATGCAGAAATCGCCCTGGCTCTGGCGGGTGATATATTCCATCGGTCCATAGGGCAGCGTCGAGACGTCGCCGAAGGTGAAGCTGTCGTCGATGCCGAGCGGCCGGTTGATCCAGCGCCAGCGATCGCCGTCGCGGATCAGCGTGAAATGCTCGGGATAGCCCAGCGCCTGCTGCTCCATCAGGAGTTCGAGCAGATCCCAGCCGGCCAGCGTCATGTGCGGCAGCGACTGGCAGCGCAGCGGATCCTCGGCCAGCACCAAAGCGCGGTCCTGCATCTCGGCGACATAGTGCTCGTCGACGTCGATCAAATTCTCCAGCACGCTGCCCCTCGGCCCGACGACATGCGGCTCGATGTTGACCGCATACATGTAGCTGTCTTCATGGAACGGGAACGGGAACCGCCTGATGTGCTCGGGGCTGTTCCTGAAGGTGAAGTCGTCGCGGAACGTTTCCTTGCGAAAGGTGATGCCCAAGCTCGCCTCCTATCTTTCCAGCACCAGCGACCTGCCCTCGAAGCGCGAGACGCAAGGCATGATCTTGCAACCCGAACGGTGGTCTTCCTCGCTCAGCCAGTGGTCGTTGTGGATGAATTTGCCGTCATGCGAAATCACGTTGGTCTCGCATTGGCCGCAGACGCCGCCGCGGCACAGATAGGGCGGATCGACGCCGGCCGCCTCGATCGCCTCCAGCAGGCTCTGCTGCTCGTCGACACGGATCGTCTTGCCGCTGAGCGCCAGCGTCACGTCGAAGGGCGCGCCGGGCTGGGGTGCGGCGAAATGCTCGAAATGCACGGTCTCTGGCGGCCAGCCGAGGGCAGCGGCGCGTTCGCGCACCCAGCCGATCATGCCGGACGGCCCGCAGACATAGAGATGCGTGCCGAGCGGCTGCGACGACAACAGCCGGTCGAGATCGACGCGCTCGTCGCGGTCGTCGTGATAGAGCCTGACCCGGCGATCGTAGCGCTCTCTCAGCAGGTCCGCATAGGTGCCGAGCGAGGCGGTGCGGCAGGTGTAATGCAATTCGAAATTGCCGCCTTGCGCCGCCAGCTGCGCGGTCTGCGCCATAAACGGGGTGATGCCGATGCCACCGGCCAGCATCAGATGCTTCCTGGCCCGAAGATCGAGCGAGAACAGATTGACGGGGTAGCTCACCACCATCTCCGTGCCCGGCCTGACCTGCCTGTGCATGAACAGCGAGCCGCCGCGGCCAGCATCGTCGCGGCGCACCGAGATGGTGTATTCGCGGGTGTCGAGCGGTGAGCCCATCAGCGAATAGGGATTGAGCCTGGTACGTTCGCCATCGCGCATCTCGACGACGACATGGGCGCCGCCGGAAAAGGTCGGCAAAAGCTGGCCGTCGCGCCTGCGGAAATGAAAGCGCGTCACCAACTCGTTGACCGGGACGACATCGCTGACGACGACATCGAGTTTGGTAGTGCCGGTGCTCATCGAAAGACCTCCTCGATCGGAGGAATTTCGCTGCGGTCCTCGGCGTTGATGCAGACGCCCTGGAAGGCGGCGAGGCGCCGCGAATAGTGGTCGCGCACCAGAAGCAGCAGGCCGCAATGCGAACAGGTTGCCGGCTGCGTCGTGACGTTCTCGGTGATGCCCTTGCAATGGACGCACTGCACGCGGCGCGCCAGCGAGCCGCGATGCTCGGTCTGGATCGAGGTGTGGTCGATGCCGGCTTCGAGCGCCGCCTGCATGGCCTGGCCGATCAGCCCTTCGGTGCCGGCAAGGTAGAGCCTGAGGCCCATATGGGCGTTGGCCAGCGTCTGCTTCAGCCGCGGCAGGGCACTGGCGAAGGAATGGCCGAGGTAGAGCTGCGCCGGCTTCAGTGCTTCGACCGCCTCGGCGTATTTACCGTCGCGGCCGGGAATGAAGATGATGTGGGCGCCGCCGAAGAAATCCGCCGGTGCCTTGGCAGCCAGATCGGTAATCGCCAGCGCTCCCTCTGCGTCCGCTACGAAAAGATGGTGCTTGCCGGGCTGTGGAGACAGGGTCCCATAGACCGGGCGGCTGATGATGCTTTTTGCTGCCATACCCGCAGTATGCCTCAGCCTTTCGCCGTGCGCTTGGTCTTCTTCGGGTCGTCGAACGGAAGCGGCTCGGCGGTTGCGCTGATGGCGCCGCTCCTGTTGCGGATCTCGAGCCGGGTGCCCTGGACCGCGCAGTCAACATCGAGCCGGGCGATGGCCATCGATTTCCTGACCAGCGGCGAATACATGGCGCAGGTCACCACGCCGACCTTCTTGCCGTCGCGATAGACCGGTGCGCCCTCGTCGGCCGGCTCCCTGCCTTCGAGCAGCACACCGAATATCTTGAAGCGCTCCTTGCCCTTCAGGCGGTAGTGCTCCTCGGCACCGCGAAAGCCCGTCTTGCCCGGGCTGACGGTGAAGTCGAGACCAAGCTCCCACAGCGTGTCGCCGGGCCCCTCATTCTCGAACGGATATTTCTGCGAATTGTCGTAGGGGTAAAACAACAGGTAGCTCTCGACGCGCAGCATGTCGAGCGTGGTGAAGCGGCACGGGATGATGCCGGCGCTCTTGCCCTCGTCGAGGATCCTGTCCCAGATCGTTCCGGCGTCCTGGCCACGGCAGAAGATCTCGTAGCCGCGCTCGCCGGTGTAGCCGGTGCGCGAGATCATCACCGGAAAGCCGAACAACTGCGTCTGCATGTGGTGGAAATAGTTGAGGTCGCGAATGCCGGGCACATGCTTTGCCAGATAATCCACGGCTAGCGGCCCCTGCAGCGAAAGGTCGTGCAGATTGTCGTCGAAGCGCAGCGACACGTCGCGACCGACGGAAGCGCGCTGCAGCTCTTCATGGCCGGTGCCCGAGCCATGCACGACCATCCAGGAATTCGGGCCGGTGCGGTAGAGGATGCAGTCGTCGGTGAACTTGCCGGCCTCGTTGAGCATGCAGGCATAGGCCGACTTGCCGGGATAGATCTTTTCGACGTCGCGCGTCGTCGCCAGGTCGATCAGGTGAGAGGCGTGCGGCCCGGTGATGTGGATCTTCTTTAGGCCCGACACATCCATCAGGCCGGCCTTGGTGCGGATGGCGATATACTCTTCGTCGGCGTCCTTGTCGTAGGTCCAGGCGGTGCCCATGCCGCTCCAGTCCTCGAGCTTCGAGCCGAGCGCGCGATGGCGGTCCGCAAGCGTCGAAAATCTCCAGGATGCCGTCATCCGCTGTCCTCCGTTTCGAAAAACGTTTGCTTTCCCCTGCTCCCTGCACACAGGCGGGAGCGTTGCCTTGAATATTGATCGCAAACGCCGGGAGCCTGCAATACCCGTAAGCAAATAATTTCATTGTCAGGCAAATCCGGCGAGCCCGAACAAACGGTTAACGTCGCGTAAAATCGTCTTGACAATTCCAGAATTCGGCCGGATTTTATGAAAAAAATTTCACTCTCTTGAAAGAGGGCAATGACCGGCCAGTCCGGGCCGGCGTTGAAAAAGGGGAAAGCCGATGTCCGACCTGCAACAGCGCGTGGAAGCGTTGTACCGTTCCGACGTGCGTGGATCCATGCTCCTGATCGTCTGCCTGTGGGCGACGATCCTCTTTGTCCTGTTCATGACATGGCCATTCATCCCCGATGCCGGCATCAAGCTCGTCGTCGCGGTCGCCGCGGCCGCCGTGCTGATCTTCAACACGGCCGCCATCCTGGCGATGGTCAATCACTACAAGGAAGACAAGGACTTCATCTACGGCCTCGACATCAAGAATGCCGACGCCTACCGCAACCGCAAGTCCTGAGGGGGAGACGCATGGCCCGCTATACACCGCCCGAACAGAGCAAGGCCGGACAGGTTTTCGATATCGCCGTCGTCGTGGTCGCGATTTTCGTCGCGCTGTGGCTGCCGCTGAAACTAGGCCTGGCAGGGGCGGCAAAATCCATCGACGCGCTCGACGCCAAGACGTGGGAAGCGCTCGGCCAGAACCCGACCATGGCCTCGATCTGGGAAAAGCTCGGCTACACGCCGGAAACCGCGCACGACATCATCCAGAACCGGTTCCACTACATCATCGACTGGCCGACGCTGATCATCATGGCCGCGGTGCTGATTGGCTATTTCATCTTTCTGTTCCGCGCATCTGACCGCGAATACCGCGACGTCATCGACGAAAAGTTCGGCGACAAATAGATAGGAAGCATCGTCATGTGGGTGGCACTCTCTTACGCATGCTGGGGCATCTCGATCGTGCTCGCGCTGTGGATGCTCTACGACTGGTTCAAGATCGACACGACCTATTCCGAAGAGATGCTGACCTCGTCCAGGGAAGGCGAGCTTGAAGCCGTGTCCGAAAAACACCGGATCTGAGTGGGGGATTGAACGATGACGATCACGGCTGAACCAGCGGTGCAAGTGCAAGGCGACAGGGTCTCACTGCTCAGGGTGCTCGGCCCCGCCCATGTCTGGGCGCTCGGTGTCGGCATCGTTCTGGTCGGCGAATTCACCGGCTGGAATTTCGCGGCGGACAAGGGCGGCGCGCTGGCGGCGCTGATCGTCTGCTGGATCGTCGGACTGCTCTACACCTCGGTCGCGATGATCGATTCCGAAGTCACCTCGACGGTTGCCGCCGCCGGCGGCCAATATGCCCAGGCCAAGCACATTGTCGGGCCGCTGATGGCCTTCAACGTCGCGCTTTTCCTGGTCTTTGCCTATACCATGCTCGAAGTGTCGGACGCGATCCTGCTTGGCGACACCATTGTCGCCAAGGCCGGCGTCGAGGGCCTCAACCACAATTCCTTCATCGCCGCGACCATCGTCGTGCTGGCATGGCTGAACTATCGCGGCGTGCTGATGACGCTCAACGTAAACTTCGTCATCACCGCCATCGCCTATGTCTCGATCGTCATCCTGTTCTTCTCGGTCAGCCCGTGGACCCAAGGCGCCGTGCTGAAGCTCAACGAGCTGGTCACCCCCGGCAACGCCCTGCCCTATGGCTGGATCGGCGTCATCGCCGCCTTCCAGTTCGGCATCTGGTACTATCTCGGCATCGAAGGCACCACGCAGGCCGCCGAGGAAGTTCGCTCGCCGGCGCGCTCGCTGCCTTACGGCACGATGGCCGGCATGATCACGCTTCTGATCGCGGCCGCGATGACCTGGTATGTCTGCGCCTCGCTGATGCCCTGGGAATATCTCGGCATCACCTATTATCCGCTGTGGGACGCAGGCAAACTGACCGGCAGTGCGCTGCTCGAGAACCTGTTGTTCATCGCGACGCTGCTTGCTGCACTGGCTTCCGCCAATGGCTGCATCAACGACGCCGCGCGCGCCTGGTTTTCGCTCGGCCGCGACCGCTATCTGCCGACCTGGTTCTCGGCGGTGCATCCGAAATACCGCACGCCCTATCGCTCGATCCTGTTCCTGCTGCCGATCGCGCTCGCCTTTGCCTTCATCGCCGACCTCAACCAGGCGATCACCTTCTCGATCCTGTCGGGCGTGCTGCAATACACCTTCATGAGCATCAACATCATCATGTTCAGGAAGAAGTGGCCGCTCGGCTCGATCCGCCGCGGCTACACCCATCCCTTCCATCCGCTGCCGGCCATCGTCTTGTTCTGCCTTTGCGTGGTCACCTTCTTTGCGATCTTCCTCGGCTTCGGCTCGCAGCTGATCGCCATGGTCGCCTTCTACTTCCTGATCTCGCTGTGGTTCCACTTCTACCGCTACAAATTCGTACGCCGTGGTGCCCAGTTCACCATGCCGTGGCCGAAGCCGCAGGGGTACTGACGGCGCGCCGGTCTGGGCGGGCATTTGCGTGACGAGGTGCGCTAGGTGATCTCAGCATTGCTCGCCGGGGCGGTTGCCCTGGCTCTCGTCCTCCACATAGCCTGGCTTGCGCGCGCCAGCCGCGCCAAGGCTTCGACTGCGCTTGCCGCCGACGAAGCGGGGCTTCGCGATATCATCCCCGACGTGGCAAACATCTCGGACGGCGCCGCCGGCGTCGTCACCTTCGCCGGCTCGTGGAACGGCCGGCGGGTGCAGGTGCGGACGATCGTCGACACGCTGGCGATAAGGAAGCTGCCGGCGCGCTGGCTGAGCGTTTCGATCACCGAAAAGGTCGCGGTGCCAGGCACTTTCGACATGATGATGCGGCCGGGATCGCCGACGACGTTTTCCAATTTCGATCATCTCGTCCAGACACTGCCGAAGGCCGCCGGATTTCCAGCCGAGGCGGTGCTGCGGAGCGACCGCAAGGGCGTGCGCTTCCCCGAAGCCGTCATCGCCGACCACCTCGATATCTTTGCCGACGAGCGCGCCAAGGAACTGCTGATCACACCAAACGGCGTGCGCATCGTCTGGCTGCTGGCCGAGGCCGAGCGGGCGCGCTACGGCGTATTCCGGCAAGCCGAATTCGGCACGGTCAGGCTCGATCCGGGGCTGATCGAGAGGCTGCTGTCGTCGGCTTCGGCGCTGCGCGATGCCATCAATCAAAGCGAACGGCAGGCGGCATGACCAGCCAGATCAGCACCTCCCCCGCACCACCGAGCCCCTATCTGGTTCTCGGCGCTGCGATCGTCTTGCCGGCGAGCGGGCATGTCGTGCTCGGCGTGCCGGTGCGCGGCCTGCAATTCCTGTTCTTCATGGTGGTCCTGGCCTGGGTCACCGCCAAGATCGCGCCGCCCGATGCCAGCTTCATCGGCCGCCATGCCGGCGGCGTCCTGATCTATGCCCTGTCGATGCTGGATGCCTACAAGATCGCCCGCATCCGCTATGCCAAATGGCTTCACAATGGCGGCCAGCGTAGCGATAGTGCGGCCGACGGCGCCTCAACCGATATATAACGACAGGAAAATTTTTTTCATACCAATTGAATTCCCGGGACTCATTCGATACATCTCGGAGGAACAAACTCGCGGAGCCTGACATGTGCGGAATCGTCGGACTGTTTTTGAAGGACAAGTCGCTCGAGCCCCAGCTTGGCGCGATGCTGTCGGAGATGCTGATCTCGCTCAGCGATCGCGGTCCCGACAGCGCCGGCATCGCCATCTATGGCGCGCCCTCCAGTGAAGCCAAGATCACCATCCAGTCGGCCAAGCCGGAGCGCGATTTCCGCGGCCTCGACGCCGAACTCGCCAAGGCAATCGGCGCGCCGGTGAGCATTGCTGCGAAGTCGACGCATGCCGTGGTCCGGACGATGCCTGCCAAGATCGACGAAGCCCGCGAGGCGATCCAGACGCTGCGCCCCGACATCCGCATCATGGGCGCCGGCGACGTCGTCGAGATCTACAAGGAAGTCGGCTTGCCGGAAGCGGTCGTCGACCGTTTCGGCGTCCGCGAGATGACCGGCACGCACGGCATCGGCCATACCCGCATGGCGACCGAATCGGCGGTGACGACGATGGGCGCGCATCCGTTCTCGACCGGCGCCGACCAGTGCCTGGTGCATAATGGCTCACTGTCCAACCACAACAATGTCCGCCGCGAGCTGATCCGTGAAGGCATGACATTCGAGACCGAGAACGACACCGAGGTCGCCGCCGCCTATCTCTCCTCGCAGATGGCGCATGGCAAGAACCTCGGCGAGGCGCTGGAAGGCACGCTGAGCGATCTCGACGGCTTTTTCACCTTCGTCGTCGGCACCAAGAACGGTTTCGGCGTGGTGCGCGACCCCATCGCCTGCAAGCCCGCCGTGATGGCCGAAACCGACCAGTATGTCGCCTTCGGCTCGGAATATCGTGCGCTCACCAAACTGCCCGGCATAGACAGTGCGAAAGTCTGGGAACCCGAGCCCGCAACCGTCTATTTCTGGGAGCATTGAGCTGATGCCGGCAATCAACCTCTCCAAGGCGGCGCGTGAGCCGGGCCAGGCATCGCGGGTCTTCGACCTGGCCGAAATGTCGCTGCGCGAGCTCAACCAGGCGCTGCACGATCTGGCGCCCGGTTCGAACGAGACCGCCTGGGAGGTGCTCCACCCGCGAGGCAGCCATTCGGTCGCCGTCGGCCTCGACCAGCCGGTCGCCATCGATGTGCGCGGCAGCGTCGGCTATTATTGCGGCGGCATGAACGACGGCGGCACCATCACCGTGCATGGCTCGGCCGGGCCCGGCGTCGGCGAAAACATGATGTCGGGCCAGATCGTCGTCAAAGGCGATGCCAGCCAGTATGCCGGCGCCACCGGCCGCGGCGGGCTGCTCGTCATCGAAGGCAACGCGTCATCGCGTTGCGGCATTTCGATGAAAGGCATCGACATCGTCGTCCATGGCAATATCGGCCACATGTCGGCCTTCATGGCGCAGTCCGGCAATCTGGTGGTGCTGGGCGATGCCGGCGATGCGCTCGGCGATTCCATCTACGAGGCGCGGCTTTTCGTGCGCGGCAAGGTCGAAAGCCTCGGCGCCGACTGCATCGCCAAGGAGATGCGGCCCGAGCATCTCGAATTGCTGCAAGGCTTACTCGACCGCGCCGGCGTGACCGGCGTCAAGGCGGCGGAGTTCAAGCGTTATGGCTCGGCTCGTACCCTCTACAATTTCAATATCGACAACGCCGACGCGTATTGAGGCTCAATGACCTATCGCAACCCGCCGACGACGCCGCGCAAATCCGCGACCTTCGACGACTACACGCTTTCCGAGATCCGCCGCGCCGCGGCGACCGGCATCTATGACATCCGCGGCGCCGGCGCCAAGCGCAAGCTGCCGCATTTCGACGACCTTCTGTTCCTCGGTGCTTCGATCTCGCGCTATCCGCTCGAAGGCTATCGCGAGCGCTGCGACACCAGCGTCGTGCTCGGCTCGCGCTACGCGAAAAAACCGATCGAATTGAAAATCCCGATCACTATTGCCGGCATGAGCTTCGGCTCGCTGTCCGGCCCGGCGAAGGAAGCGCTCGGCCGTGGCGCGACGCTGTCCGGCACCTCGACGACCACCGGCGACGGCGGCATGACCGAGGAAGAGCGCGGCCATTCGAAGACGCTGGTCTACCAGTATCTGCCGTCGCGCTATGGCATGAACCCGCGCGATCTGCGCCGCGCCGATGCGATCGAGGTTGTCGTCGGCCAGGGCGCCAAGCCAGGCGGCGGCGGCATGCTGCTCGGCCAGAAGATCTCCGACCGCGTCGCCGAAATGCGCACGCTGCCGAAAGGCATCGACCAGCGCTCGGCCTCGCGCCACCCCGACTGGACCGGGCCGGACGATCTCGAGATCAAGCTCCTGGAACTGCGCGAAATCACCGACTGGGAAAAGCCGATCTACGTCAAGGTCGGCGGCGCCCGGCCCTATTACGACACCGCGCTTGCGGTGAAGGCAGGCGCCGACGTCGTCGTCGTCGACGGCATGCAGGGCGGTACCGCGGCAACCCAGGAAGTGTTCATCGAGAACGTCGGCCAGCCGACGCTTGCCTGCATCAGGCCGGCGGTGCAGGCGCTGCAGGACCTCGGCATGCACCGCAAGGTGCAGCTGATCGTCTCGGGCGGCATACGCAACGGCGCCGACGTCGCCAAGGCGCTGGCGCTCGGCGTCGACGCGGTGTCGATCGGCACGGCAGCGCTTGTCGCGCTCGGTGACAATGATCCGCGCTGGGAGGCGGAATACAACGAGCTCGGCACCACCGCCGGCGCCTATGACGACTGGCATGAGGGACGCGACCCGGCCGGCATCACCACGCAGGATCCCGAGCTAATGAAACGGGTCGATCCGATTGCGGCCGGACGACGGCTGGCGAATTATCTTAAGGTGATGACACTTGAGGCTCAGACAATCGCCCGCGCCTGCGGCAAGAATAGCCTGCACAATCTCGAGCCCGAGGATCTTGTGGCCTTGACGATCGAAGCCGCAGCCATGGCCGGCGTGCCGCTGGCCGGCACCAATTGGATACCGGGCAAGAACGGCTTCTAAAACAAACCAAAGCGAGGAACTATAATGGGGAACGATCTCGCCGCCTTCGCCAAGGAAAAGGGCGTCAAATATTTCATGATATCCTACACCGACCTGTTCGGTGGGCAACGCGCCAAGCTGGTGCCGGCGCAGGCGATCGCCGACATGCAGCGGGACGGTGCCGGCTTTGCCGGCTTTGCCACCTGGCTCGACCTGACGCCGGCGCATCCCGACATGCTGGCGGTGCCAGATCCGGCCTCGGTGATCCAGTTGCCTTGGAAGCCGGAGGTCGCCTGGGTTGCCGCCAACTGCATCATGGACGACAAATCGGTCGAGCAGGCGCCGCGCAACACGCTGAAGCGGTTGATCGCCGAGGCCGCTGGCGACGGCATGCACATCAAGACCGGCGTCGAGGCCGAATTCTTCTTGATCTCGCCGGATGGCAAGACGATTTCCGACGAATACGATACGGCGTCGAAGCCCTGCTACGACCAGCAGGCGGTGATGCGCCGCTACGACGTGATCGCCGAGATCTGCGACCACATGCTGGCGCTCGGCTGGGGCGCCTACCAGAACGACCACGAGGACGCCAACGGCCAGTTCGAGATGAACTGGGCCTTCGACGATGCGCTGGCGACCGCCGACAAGCATTCCTTCTTCAAATTCATGGTGAAATCGGTCGCCGAAAAGCACGGCCTGCGCGCAACCTTCATGCCTAAACCCTTCCAGGGCCTGACCGGCAATGGCTGCCATGCGCATATCTCGGTGTGGGACAGGGACGGCAAGACCAATGTCTTTGCCGATAATGCGATGGAGCTCGGCCTGTCGGCAAAGGGCCGGAATTTCCTCGGCGGCATCATGAAACATGCTTCCGCCCTTGCCGCGATCACCAACCCGACGGTCAATTCCTACAAGCGCATCAACGCACCGCGCACCATCTCCGGCGCTACCTGGGCGCCGAACACCGTGACCTGGACCGGCAACAACCGCACCCACATGGTGCGCGTGCCTGGGCCAGGCCGGTTCGAGCTGCGCCTGCCGGACGGCGCGGCAAACCCCTATCTGCTGCAGGCCGTCATCATCGCGGCCGGCCTTGACGGTGTCCGCTCGAAGGCCGATCCCGGCCGGCGCTACGACATCGACATGTACCAGTTCGGCCATACGGTCGAGGGCGCGCCGAAGCTGCCCCTCAACCTGCTCGACGCGTTGCGCGAGTTCGACAACGACAAATCGCTCAAGGCGGCGCTGGGTGAGGAATTCTCGTCGGCGTATCTAAAGCTCAAGCAGCAGGAATGGAATTCCTATGCTTCCCACTTCACCCAGTGGGAGCGCGACCACACGCTCGACATCTGATCCGGAATTGTTGCACGCCCGGCGCGAAACAGGTTCATGAAATACTCGATCTTCTCCCTCGCCCGGGCGGCATTTTCCGGCCATAAGAACTGGCAGCGCACCTGGCGCGACGCCACCCCGAAGAGCCACTACGACGTGGTGATCATCGGCGGCGGCGGCCATGGCCTGGCGACGGCGTGGTTCCTCGCCAGCGAATACGGCATCAGAAATGTCGCCGTGCTGGAAAAAGGCTGGATCGGCTCCGGCAATGCCGGCCGCAACACCACCATCATCCGTTCCAATTACGGGCTGCCAGGCAATACAGGGTTCTACGAGCTTTCGATGAAGCTCTGGGAGCGCATGGAGCAGGACCTCAACTACAACACCATGGTCAGCCAGCGCGGCGTCATCAACCTCTACCATTCCGACGCGCAGCGCGACGCCTACGCACGGCGCGGCAACACCATGCGCATCAACGGCATCGATGCCGAACTGCTCGACCTCGCCGCGGTCAGGAAGATGATGCCGTTCCTGAACTTCGACAATGCGCGCTTTCCGGTGCAGGGCGGGCTTTTGCAGCGACGCGGCGGCACGGCACGGCACGACGCCGTGGTCTGGGGCTATGCGCATGCGGCGAGCGCGCTCGGCGTCGACATCATCCAGAATTGCGAGGTGACCGGCTTTGTTCGCGACGGCAGCGGCAAGGTGACCGGCGTCGAGACATCGCGCGGCAGGATCGGTGCCGCCAAGGTCGGCATGGCGGTCGCCGGCTCCTCGTCGCGCGTCGCGGCGATGGCCGGCATGCGGCTGCCGATCGAAAGCCATGTGCTGCAGGCCTTCGTCTCCGAGGCGATCAAGCCGCTGATCCCCAATGTCATGACCTTCGGCGCCGGCCATTTCTACGTCAGCCAATCCGACAAGGGCGGGCTGGTCTTCGGCGGCGATATAGACGGCTACAATTCCTACGCCCAGCGCGGCAATCTGCCTGTCATGGAAGATGTCTGCGAAGGCGGCATGGCGCTGATGCCGATGATCGGCCGGATACGGCTTCTGCGTCAGTGGGGCGGCATCATGGACATGTCGATGGATGGCTCGCCGATCATCGACAAGACACCGGTCGACGGGCTCTATCTCAACGCCGGCTGGTGCTATGGCGGATTCAAGGCGACGCCCGGCTCCGGCCTGGTTTTTGCCCATCTGCTGGCGCGCGACGAGCCGCACAAGGAGGCTGCCCGCTTCCGCCTCGACCGCTTTCGGCGAGGTGCCATGATCGACGAAAAGGGCCAGGGCGCCCAACCGAACCTGCATTGAAGGCTGGCTGAAGAAGCATGCGCATTGTCTGTCCCTTCTGCGGCGAACGCGAACTCGGCGAGTTCACCTATCTCGGCGACGCCAAGTCGGCGCGCCCGGCAGCCGGCGCCTCCGAAGACGAGGTGTTCGACTACGTCTATCTGCGCGACAACATCGCCGGGCCGATGAGCGAATACTGGTACCATGGCGGCGGCTGCCGGGCCTGGCTGAAGGTCGCCCGCAACACGCTTACGCATGAGATTTCGTCGGTCGAGCCGGCGGCAGGCGTTGGTGCGAAGCAGGCTGCAAGATGAATTCTGTCCAGGTCAGCGCTTATCAGGCCACAGCGACGGAAGGCGGGCGATCGTGACCTCCAGCCAGCCCTATCGTCTCGTATCAGGCGGTCTCATCGATCGCGCCGCGCCACTGGGCTTCCGCTTCGACGGCAAGAGCTTTGCCGGCTTCCAAGGCGACACGCTGGCCTCGGCGCTGATCGCCAATGGCGTCAAGCTGGTCGGCCGCTCGTTCAAATACCATCGGCCGCGCGGCATCCTGACCGCTGGTTCGGAGGAGCCCAACGCGCTGGTCGAACTGCGCAGCGGAGCGCGACGCGAGCCCAACACCAAGGCGACCACGGCCGAGCTTTATGACGGTCTGGAAGCGGCCAGCCAGAACCGCTGGCCGTCGCTGCGCCATGATCTGATGGCGGTCAACCAGCTGTTTGCGCCGATCTTCGTCGCCGGCTTTTACTACAAGACGTTCATGTGGCCGGCCAAATTCTGGGAAGCGGTCTACGAGCCGGCGATCCGCCGCGCCGCCGGCCTCGGTCGCGCTGCAGGCGTCGCCGATCCCGACCATTACGACAAGGCGTGGGCGCATTGCGACGTGCTGATTGCCGGGTCCGGCCCGGCCGGGCTGGCTGCGGCACTGGCGGCCGGGCGCGGCGGCGCCCGCGTCATCCTGTGCGAGCAAGATTTCGCGCTTGGCGGCCGCCTGCTTGCCGACGGCGGCACGATCGACGGCACGCCGGCGGCCGAATGGATTACGCGCACGCTGGACGAACTCGCCGCACTGCCCGATGTCCGCATCATGACCCGCACGACATTGTTCGGCGTCTATGATGGCGGCACATATGGCGCCATCGAGCGGGTCAACGACCACCTGCCCTCGCCGCCCGAGCACCAGGTGCGCCAGCGGCTGTGGCGGATCGTGGCCAAGCGCTGCGTCGTTGCCGCCGGCGCCATCGAGCGGCCGATCGTCTTTGCCGGCAACGACACGCCCGGCGTGATGATGGCTTCGGCGATGCGGACCTATGTCGAACGCTATGCGGCAACCCCTGCCACGAGGATCGCGTTGTTCACCAACAATGAGGATGGCTGGCGCACCGTCGAGACCGCGCTTGGCGCCGGATTGCAGATCGCAGCGGTGGTCGATGCACGCCCGGACGTATCCGCCGAACGTCACGCGCTTGCCGCCAAAGGCGGCTTTGCCGTGCTCAACGGCTCGGTCAGCGGGGTCGAAGGCGGCAAGGACGGTGTCCGGACGATCGCGGTGGCACTCACCGGCGGCGCGCGCGCCGAAGTCGAAGCCGACGGGCTAGCCGTGTCCGGCGGCTGGAATCCGGCGGTCGGGCTGACTTCCTATCATCGCGGCCGGCCGAAATGGCAGGACGATATCGCAGCCTTCGTGCCGGATGGTGCGCCGCCCGGCATGGTGGCCGTCGGCGCCGCCAACGGCGCCTTCGGCCTAGGCGACTGCCTGCGCCAGGGATTTGCCGCGGGTGCTGCGGCAGCGCAGAGCGCCGGACGCGGCGGCAATGCCGGCACGCCGCCGGTCGCCGACGAAGAAGCCTTTTCGCTGACCCCGCTCTGGCACGTCGCCGGCAAGGGCAAGGCCTTTGTCGACTACCAGCACGATGTCACCGCATCCGACATCGAACTGGCCCAGCGCGAAGGTTTTGAATCGGTCGAGCATCTCAAGCGCTATACGACGCTCGGCATGGCCACCGACCAGGGCAAGACCTCGAATGTCGCCGGCCTCGCCATCATGGCTGCGTTGTCAGGCAAGTCCATTCCCGAAACCGGCACGACGATCTACCGCCCGCCCTATGTACCGGTCGCCATCGGCGCCTTCGCCGGCCATCATCGCGACGAAAACTTCCACGCGACACGACTGACGCCGTCGCATCACTGGGCAGCCGAACAGGGCGCGGTGTTCGTCGACACCGGCCTGTGGAAGCGGGCGCAATGGTATCCGCGCGCCGGCGAAAAGGACTGGCTGGAATCGGTGACGCGCGAGGTCAAGGCGGTGCGCTCCGGCGTCGGCTTCTGCGACGTCTCGACGCTCGGCAAGATCGAAGTGCACGGCCCGGATGCCGGCGCTTTCCTCGACCGCGTCTACATCAACACCTTCTCCAGCCTCGCCGTCGGAAAAGCCCGCTACGGGCTGATGCTGCGCGAGGACGGCATCGTCTATGACGACGGCACGACGTCGCGGCTCGCCGAGGACCATTATTTCCTGACCACCACCACCGCCAAGGCCGGGCTGGTGATGCAGCATCTCGAATTCTGCCGGCAGGTGCTGTTCCCGGAATTCGACGTGCAGTTGACCTCGGTTTCCGACCAGTGGGCGCAATTCTCGATCGCCGGGCCGAGCGCGCGGGAGTTGCTGAAACAGGTCGTTGATGAATCCGAGGATTTGTCGAACGAAGGTTTTCCGTTCATGGGGGCGCGGGAAGTCGCGCTGCACGGTGGCATCAGAGCGCGGCTGTTCCGCATCTCCTTCTCCGGCGAAATGGCATTCGAGATTTCTGTTCCCGCGCGCTATGGCGACGCGCTGGTGCGCAATTTGATGCTGGCCGGCAAGCCATTCGGCGTTACGCCCTACGGCACCGAGGCGCTCGGCGTCATGCGCATCGAAAAGGGCCATGTCGCCGGACCGGAGCTGAACGGCACGACGACCGCCGCCGACCTCGGCCTCGGCAAGATGATGTCGACCAAGAAAGACTTCATCGGCCGCGTCATGGCCGGGCGCGAGGCGCTGGTCGCGCCGGACCGCCAGGTCGTCGTCGGCATCAAGCCGGTCGACAAGACGCGCCGCCTGCGTTCCGGCGCGCATATCATCCCGAAGGGCGAGACGCCCGGTCCCGACAATGACCAGGGCTATGTCACCTCGGTCTGCTTTTCGCCGATGCTCGACCAGTGGATCGGGCTTGGGCTGGTCGAGCGCGGCCGCGAGCGCATCGGCGAGATCGTCCATGCGCACGATCCGCTGCGCGGGGAAGATTACGATGTCGAGCTCTGCAGTCCTGTCTTTTACGATCCGGATGGAGGGCGCCAGCGTGGCTGAGTTTTCCTGGATTGCCCGCAGTCCGCTGGAGAAAGCGCTTGTTGTCGGCGGCTACGGCGCGCGCGGCACGGCGGCCGGCGTATCGCTCACCGAGATCCGCAATTTCGACCTGATCCAGGTGATGGCGCGGCGCGGCAAGGCGGCAGAACTGGCGAAGGCTGCCGAAACCCGCTTCGGCGTTGCCGCCCCGAATGCGCCCGACGCGGTCCGAGTTCCCGACGCCACGCTGATCTGGTCGGGACCGGATCAGTTCCTCGTCTTGTCGAAGGGCGGCATTCACGCGATGGAGAAGCTGAGCCAGGCGTTCTCGCAGTCCGCCTCGCTTTCCGATCAGTCGCATGCGCGCGCCCTGATCAGCGTCTCGGGAGGCAAGGCGCGCTCGATGTTGGCGAAATTGTCGTCGCTAGACCTGCACCCGGCGGCGTTCCCGGCCGGCACCGCGGCGGCGACCGCGGTCGATCACACCAGCATCAATCTCTGGCGTGGCAATGACCGGCCGGATGGGCAGGGGGTGTTCAATCTTCTGGTATTTGCGACGTTTGCCGAAAGCCTGTGGCATACGATGCTCGATGCGGCCGCGGAGTATGGCGTCGATATCGGGCATTCCGAGGAATTGGGGTAGCCTTGGCGCGTCTTCCCTTCTCCCCTTGTTGTGGGAGAAGGTGGATCGGCGCGCAGCGCCGAGACGGATGAGGGGTGTTCCAGCAGAGTGAGATGCTGGCGTTCCCTGGAACACCCCTCATCCGTCGCCTTCGGCGACACCTTCTCCACAAGGGGAGAAGGGGGAGCTTGTGCCACCTTCACCTTGCCAAACCCGATCCCCCTGCTATTCTTCCCGCTAAAATAATTTCACACACAGGCAAACTTGTTTCTCGAAACCAGGGTTGAGATGAGCCAGTCGCCCTACCCCGCCGTCGTCGCCGGACCGCCGCGGCCGAGCCTGATCCTGCGGCCAGGCCAGATCGCGCTGCCGGCCGGGATGGAGCGCTACACCGTCCAGGGCAACGGCGCGGTGCTGATCGAGGTCGAGGCCGGCGATACGATCAGCGTGCGCAATGTCGAGGGCGGGCAGGCTTGCGAGCTCCTGGCATGGGACAGCAGCGGCGCGACCGATCCCGGCATTCTCGGAGAGAGATCGAACAGCAATGCCGCCGGCATCAAGGCGATGCTGGCCGAGGGCGACGATAGCCTCGCTTCCTTGCGCCGAGGCCTCGAGCGGCGCGAGGTGCAGCTCGATCAGGCAAAGGCGGTTCGCGTTTTCGGCGGCGCCACCCCTGCCGGGACCGAACAGGCTTTTACCGTCGCCCGCGACGGTTCAATGCTGATTGCCGCGCCCGGCGGGCCGATGCTGGTCGACGGCCACGATACCGCGACGCCGCTTAGCGTCGTCGTCCGGCGCGCCACCATCCGCCCGGCGGCGAAATCCAGGCTTGCCGACCCGCTGGCCGATCCCGTGCTCGACCTGCGCGTCCATTCGGCGACGGCGGAGGCTTATTTCGTTAGGGCGGGCGATTATCTGCAGATCATTGATGTCGACGGGCGCCAATGCACGGATTTCCAGTGCTTTTCGGCGCGCAAGCTGGACAAGGGCCGCGATCATCCGCTCGACGTGACGACGACGCGCACGCTGATGGGCTCGAGCTATCCGATGCCCGGCCTGCATTCGAAATACTACGACCAGGACATGGAGCCGCTGGTCGAGGTGGTGCAGGACACTTGCGGCCGGCACGATGCGTTCGCGCTCGCCTGCGCCGCCAAATATTACGACGACATCGGCTATCCCGGCCATCCCAACTGCTCGGAGAATTTCAACCGCGCGCTGGCCGACAAGGGCGTCACGCCCCGCGCCGGCTGGATGGCGATCAACTTCTTCTTCAACACGGCGATCGACGCGCATGGCGTCGTGGTTTCGGACGAGCCGTGGTCGCGGCCGGGCGACTATGTGCTACTCAGGGCGCTCACGGACATCGTCTGCGTCTCGTCGGCCTGCCCCGACGACACCACGCCGGCCAATGGCTGGAACCTGACCGACATCCATGTGCGAACCTATTCCGGCCAGCACAAATTCTCGCGAGCGATCGCCAGACGCATGACGCCCGATTCGGAACCGAAAATGACCCGCGAGACCGCCTTTCATTCGAGCTTTGCCAAGCACACCCGCAACTTCGTCGAGTACAAGGGTTATTGGCTGGCCAATTCCTTCGCCAGGCAAGGCCCGATCGACGAATACTGGGCCTGCCGGCAGGACGCCGTGATCATGGACCTGTCGCCGCTGCGCAAGTTCGAGGTCACCGGGCCGGATTCCGAAGCGCTGCTGCAATATACCCTGACCCGCGACATCAAGAAGCTCGGCGTCGGTCAGGTGGTCTACTCCGCCATGTGCTACCAGCACGGCGGCATGATCGACGACGGCACGCTGCTTCGGCTCGGCAAGGATAATTTCCGCTGGGTTGGCGGCGACGATCTATCCGGCGAATGGCTGCGGGAAACGGCGCAAAAACTCGGCCTCACCGTGCTGGTGCGCTCGTCGACCGACCAGATGCACAATGTCGCCGTGCAGGGACCGAAAAGCCGCGACATTCTGCGGCAGATCGTCTGGACCTCGCCGCTGCAGCCGTCGATCGACGAGCTTGAATGGTTCCGTTTCGCGGTCGCCCGCATCGGCGGCGGCAATGGCATTCCCGTCATTGTCTCGCGCACCGGCTACACCGGCGAGCTCGGCTACGAGATCTGGTGCCACCCGCGCGACGCCGACAAGGTCTTCGACGCGATCTGGCAGGCCGGCCAGCCGCACGGCCTGAAGCCGATGGGGCTGCAGGCGCTCGATATGGTGCGCATCGAGGCCGGGCTGATCTTTGCCGGTTACGAATTTTCCGACCAGACAGATCCGTTCGAGGCCGGCATCGGCTTCACCGTACCGCTGAAGACCAAGAGCGACGATTTCATCGGCCGCGAGGCGCTGATCCGGCGCAAGGAAAATCCGCAGAGGAAGCTGGTCGGCCTCGACATCGACGCCAATGTCGCCGTCGGCCACGGCGATGGCGTGCATGTCGGCCGCGCCCAGATCGGCGTGGTCACCTCCGGCATGCGCTCGCCGCTGCTAAGCAAGACCATCGCGCTGGCCAGGCTCGACGTCGCGCATTCGGCGGTCGGCACCGAGGTCGAGATCGGCAAGCTCGACGGCCACAGCAAGCGGCTGCCGGCGCGCGTCGTCGCCTTTGCCCATTATGACCCGCAAAAGACCAGGCCGCGCTCCTGATCGATGCTGTCTGGTTCTTCCCTTCTCCCGTTGCTGTCGTGGGAGAAGGAAGACCGCACCCGTTGGCAGCGCCAACGAAGCTCGACTGTTCCACAAACGCAATGTGCACAGCGTCACAAAGCGCTTGACGTGAAAGCGCGTTGGGTCAATCTTCACTGCTAAGAAAAAAATACTACTGAGCGGAAAACGCCTGGGGCCGTTCAACGTGAGCGTCGATGACGCCTCGCGAGACTGTGGCTGTTGCCGATGGGAACATCAAAAATGGGGAATCCACGTAAATGAGCACGATAGTCACCACCTTGGTGCCGCCTGCCGAAGGGCAGCTGCACCGGAACATCGATTGGCGCGGCGCCTTCTGGGTCGCGAGCGGCGTTCCGGCCCTTGTCCTGTTTTCGATCGGCGGCATCGCCGGCACTACCGGAACGCTGGCCTTCCTGATCTGGACCGTATCCATGGTCATGGGCTTCCTGCAGTCCTTCACCTATGCGGAAATCGCCGGGCTGTTCCCGAATAAATCCGGCGGCGCCTCGATCTATGGCGCCACCGCATGGCTGCGCTATTCGAAATTCATCGCGCCGCTTTCGGTGTGGTGCAACTGGTTCGCCTGGTCGCCGGTGCTGTCGCTCGGCTGCTCGATCGCCGCAGCCTACATCCTCAACGCACTGGCGCCGGTGCCGCTGTTCACCGACACTTCGCCGGAAGTCGCCGCCTATATTGCGGCCCATGCCGGAACCAGCGCCGCTGACGCCATCACCGCGGTCACCGCGGCGGCGACGCCGGCGATCCGCAGCTGGACGCTCTACGGTCACACGCTTGGTCCGGTTTCCTTTACTTTCAACGCCACCTTTTTCATCGGCGCGGTACTGATGCTGATCATCTTCTCGATCCAGCACCGCGGCATCCTGGGCACGGCCAACGTGCAGAAATATATCGGCCTGCTGGTCATCATCCCGATGCTGATCGTCGGCGTGGTGCCGATCGTCACCGGCCAGATCGATTGGGCAAATTTCTCGCCGCTGGTGCCGCTCGCGGCAGCCTATGCGCCGGAGCCCGGCGCATGGAACATCGCCGGCTGGACGCTGGTGCTCGGCGGCATGTTCATCGCGGCATGGTCGACCTACGGTTTCGAGACCGCGGTCTGCTACACCTCCGAATTCAAGAACCCCGGCACCGATACCTTCAAGGCGATCTTCTACTCCGGCCTGTTGTGCATGCTGCTGTTCATCCTGGTGCCATTCACCTTTCAGGGCGTGCTCGGCTTGAACGGCATGCTGGCGACGCCGATCGTCGACGGCTCCGGCGTTGCCGATGCGCTGGCCGGCATGGTCGGCGGCGGACAGCTGATCCACAGCCTGCTGGTCATGCTGATGATCCTGGCGCTGGTGCTCTGCATCATGACGGCGATGGCCGGCTCTTCGCGCACGCTCTACCAAGGTTCGGTCGACGGCTGGCTGCCGCGCTACCTCAGCCATGTCAACGAGCATGGCGCACCGACGCGGGCGATGTGGACCGACCTGGTCTTCAACCTGATCGTGCTGGCCATCGCCTCGGCCGACGCGACAAGCTTCTTCTTCATCCTCGCGGTGTCGAATTGCGGCTATATCATCTTCAACTTCCTCAATCTCAATGCCGGCTGGATCCACCGCATCGACAATGGCCACATCGCGCGGCCCTGGAAGGCGCCGAGCTGGCTGCTCGGCCTCGGCGCGATCTTTGCCTACGTCAACGCTGTTTTCATGGGCGCCGGAGCCAAGGTCTGGAACCCGATGGCATTGTGGGCAGGGCTGATCACGGCAGCCTTGATCATCCCGGTGTTCTGCTTCCGGCATTACATCCAGGACAAGGGCAAGTTCCCCGACCACATGCTGGCCGATCTCGGCATGAGCTCGTCCGACCTTACAGTGCGAAAGGCGGGGTTGCTGCCCTATCTGACGCTGGTCGCCGGCGTCGCGGTGATGCTGCTCGCCAACTGGCTGTTCGTCATCTGAGGCTTGCCTTGAGGGATCGGGTGCGCGATGCGCCCGATCCCCTGCCGGAACATCGAGACGCCCGGCACGTCGATTATTTGAGGCATAGCCCTATTTTGTTCTTGCTTTGTGCCCGCAGCTATGCTACTAAATTGAGTATGGTGCCAATTGGCTCCAAAGACCCGCCTCCCGAGGCGGGTTTTTCGTTTCTGACCCTGTTGGCGCCAGGCTCAATCGATCTTGATGAACACGCCCTTGGTGTTGAGATATTCGTCGAGGTGTTCGGCGCCACCCTCGCGGCCGTAGCCGCTCATCTTGTAGCCGCCGAAGGGCACGGCCGGATCGATGGCGTGATAGGTGTTGACCCAGACCGAGCCGGCGCGGATCTTGCGCGACAGCTGGTGGGCGGTAGCGAGATTTTGGGTGAAGACCCCTGCAGCCAGGCCGTAAGGCGTGTTGTTGGCCCGCTCGACCGCCTCGTCCAGAGCATCGAACGGCAAGGCTGAAATCACCGGCCCGAAGATCTCCTCACGGGCGATCTTCATGTCGTCCGAGACGCCGGCAAAGACGGTCGGCGCGACGAAATTGCCGGTGGCAAGCGCGCCTTCCACAAGCCGGGTGCCTCCGGTGACGAGTTTCGCCCCTTCCGCAGTGCCGGCCTCAAGGTAACCGGTGACCCGTTGCAACTGCTTTTCGGAGACGAGCGGGCCGATCTCGGTCGCCGGGTCGATGCCGTCGCCGACCCTGAGACCCTTGGCATATGCCGCCAGCCGCTCGACGAACTCGTCATGGACGGCGCGTTCGACAAACAGGCGCGAGCCGGCAATGCAGATCTGGCCGGAATTGGCGAACACCGACATCGCCGCCACCGGTACCGCCTTGTCGAGATCGGCATCGGTGCAGACGATGACCGGCGACTTGCCGCCGAGTTCCAGCGAGACGCGCTTGAGGTTGCCAGCCGAGGCCCGCACGATCGACTGGCCGGTTGCCGTCGAGCCGGTGAAGACGATCTTGTCGACGCCGGTGTGCTCGGCGAGTGCCGCGCCTGCCTCGGCGCCGGTGCCGGTGACGATGTTGACGACGCCTTCCGGGACGCCGGCTTCGTTCATGATGTCGGCGATCAAAAGCGGCGTCAGAGGCGCCTCTTCCGATGGTTTCAGCACGATGGTGCAGCCGGTCGCCAGCGCCGGGCCGATCTTCCAGATCGACGCCGCCGTTGGCGCGTTCCAGGGAATGATGGCGCCGACGACGCCGACCGGCTCCTTGCGGGTGAAAGAGACGATTTCGCCGGGCAGCGAGTTGTCGATGGTCTCGCCGTGCAGCGCCGTCGCCATGCCGGCATAGTAGCGCAGCATGCCGATGACGCGGTTGCGGTTGGCGCGGGTGCGTATGATCGGCATGCCCATGTCGGTGGTGTCGGAGCGGCTGATCTCTTCCCAGTGCTTTTCGAAGAGGTCGGCGATCCTCAGCAGCAGCACCTGCCGCTCATAAGGCTTGAACCGGCTCCATGGCCCCTCGAACGCCTTGCGGGCGGCAGTCACCGCGACGTCGATGTCCTGGCGGTCGGCGCGCGGCACTGTGGCGATGACCGCGCCGGTGGCGGGGTTGCGGCTCTCCATGGTCCGACCGGAGCGGGCATCAACCCAGCCACCGCCGATGAACATCCGGCGATGGCGCCCGTCGATCGGCAGCCGCAGCGCCGCCGCTGTCTGAGGCATGGTCATAACGTCCTCCTCCGGCGCCTACGCCTGGTGGGCGGATTAAACCGCCGGAGGTCACATTTGCCAACAGCGCTATTCGGCCGCCAGGGCCAGTTGCGGCCTTTCGTTCTTTTCTTCCGTCTCGGCCGGCTGCTCCACCACCTTCTTGGGCTCCCTGCCGAAGAACAGCGCATAGGCTGCCGGCAGGACAAGGATGGTCAGCACCGTGGCGACGAGAATGCCGCCCATCATGGCGTAGGCGAGCGGCCCCCAGAAGACGCCGCGCGAGATCGGGATCAGCGCCAGCACCGCCGTCAGCGCCGTCAGCACGATCGGCCGGAACCGGCGCACCGCCGAGCCGATGATGGCCTCGGAACGCTCCACGCCGGCGGCGATGTCCTGGTCGATCTGATCGACCAGGATGATCGAGTTGCGCATGATGATGCCGAGCAGGGCGATGACACCGAGGATGGCGACGAAGCCGAACGGCGCGCCGCTGATCAAAAGTGCCGCGGCCGCGCCGATAATGCCGAGCGGACCGGTCGCCAGCACCAGCATCGCCTTGCCGAAATGCTGCAGCTGGATCATCAGCAGCACGACGATGACGGCCAGCATGATCGGCGCTTTCGCCGCAATCGAGGCCTGGCTTTCGGCCGCATCCTCGGCGCCGCCCTGGATCTCGATCTTGTAGCCGGGGGCGAGGCTGGCGCGCAGGCCCTGCATCTCGCTGTACATTTTCATGGCGACATCGTTCGGCTGCACGCCATCCGGAAGCGTGGCGCGTACACTGATGGTCGGCAAGCGGTCGCGCCGCCATTCGACGCCTTGCTCCAGCACCGGGACGATCTTGGCGACCTGCGACAGCGGCACGGAGCCACCGAAATCGGTCGGGATATAGACGGAGTCGACCGCCGACAGCAGGTGACGGCTTGCCTCCGGCTCACGGGCGACGATCGAAACCGTCTCCTCGCCGTCGCGGAAGTCATCGAGCGGCGCTCCCGACATGGTCGCCTGCAGCATCTGGCGGATGCGCTGCGAGGTGACGCCGAGCGCACGGGCACGATCCTGGTCGATCACCAGCTTCATCGCCGGCACCGGCTCCAGCCAGTCGTCGTGGATGGCGCCGAGCAGCGGATTTGCCTGGAACTTCGCCTTTACCTCGTCGGCAATGCGTCGCACCTCCTGGCGATCGGGACCCATGACGCGCATCTGCACCGGCCAGCCGGTCGGCGGACCGAGGAACAGGCGATCAACCTTGGCGCGGATCGATGGGAAATCCTCAGCCAGGATGGTGCGCAGCTTGACGATCAGCCGCTCGCGGGCCGGTTCGTCATTGGCCATCACCAGAAGCTGGGCGAAGTTCGGGTTGCGAAGCTGCTGGTCGAGCGGCAGGAAGAAGCGCGGCGCGCCTTCGCCGATATAGGTGGCTATGAAGCGCTTGTCCTTGTCGTCCATCATCCTGGCTTCGAGCGCCTTGGCCTGGGTCTCGACTTCCTTGATGCTGGTGCCTTCCGGCAGCCAGAGATCGACGAGGATTTCCGGACGCGACGATTGCGGGAAGAAATTCTGCGGAATGAACTGGAACGCCCACAGGCTGGTGGCAAACGTCATCAGCGTCATCACCAGGACGATGATGCGATGGCGCACCGCCCATGCCACGGTCGAGCGAAGACGGCGGTAGAAGCGCGTGTCGAAGACATCGTGATGGTTGCCGGCGTGCTTGCGCTGCTTCAGGATCATGTGGCCGAGCCACGGCGTGAAATAGACTGCCGCAAACCAGGACACGACCAGCGCGATGCCGACGACGTAAAACAGGGTGCGCACATATTCGCCGGCCGTCGAGGCAGCGAACCCGACGGGAATGAAGCCGGCCGTGGTGATCAGCGTGCCGGTGAGCATCGGGAAAGCGGTCGAGGAGTAGGCGAAGCTCGCCGCCTCGACCTTGACCAAGCCTTCCTCGAGCTTTCGCTCCATCATTTCGACGACGATCATCGCGTCGTCGACCAAGAGGCCAAGGGCGATGATCAGCGCACCGAGCGAAATGCGCTGCAGGTCGATGCCGAGCTCGTACATAATGGCAAACGTAGCCGCCAGGACTAACGGAATGACGATCGCGATTACCAGGCCCGAACGCCAGCCGATCGACAGGAACGAAACGAAAAGCACGATCAGGAGCGCTTCGCCGAGCGCTTCCATGAATTCGCTCACCGCCTCTTTCACCACGTGCGGCTGGTCGGAAATCTGATCGACCGCAACGCCATAGGGCAGCGCCTCTTCGAAGCGCTTGTAGGTCGCTTCGACGTCCTTGCCGACGTCGGTGACGTTGAAGCCCTTGGCCATGACGACGCCGAGCTGGACGCTGTCGTGACCGTTGAAACGGTATTTGCGCTGGTACGGATCCTCGAGGCCGGAGGTCACGGTCGCGATGTCGCCAAGGCGCGTCACCTGGTTGCCGGCGCGCAGGCGAAGCTCACGGATGTCGGCCGCCCTGGTGACATCGCCCTCGACCGAAATGCGCACCGAACGCTGGCCGGTGTCGACAGAACCTGCCGGGTCGACATTGTTCTGGCCTCGGATCGCATTCTGCAGGTCGGTCAACGTCAGGCCACGTTCGGCAAGCGCCTTGGATGAAACGTCGATGTAGAGTTTTTCCGGCTGGTCGCCGATGATCACGGCCTTCTCGACACCGGGCGTCGTCAGCAACATGTCACGCGCCTGGATGGCGAATTTCTTCAGTTCGGGATAGCTGTAGCCGTCGCCGCTGATCGAATGCAGGGTGATGAACGTGTCGCCGAATTCGTCATTGAAGTAAGGCCCGAGCAGCCCCTGCGGCAGCTCATTGGCGATATCGCCGACCTTCTTGCGCACCTGATAGAAAGCATCGGCGACCTGCGCCGGATTGGTGTCGCCCTTAACCTGCAAGGTGATGATGGCGCTGCCGGCGCGGGTGTAGGAGCGGACAAAATCGAGGTGTGGGGTTTCCTGCAGCTTGCGCTCGATCTTGTTGACGACCTGGTCCTCCATCTCCTTGATCGAGGAGCCTGGCCAGATCGCCTGGACGACCATGACGCGGAAGGTGAAATCGGGGTCTTCCTTCTGGCCCATGCGCATCAGGCCGAGCGCACCGGCGACGATGATCAGCCCGAACAGGAAGCGGGCAATGCTCGGATGGCCGATTGCCCAGCGCGAAAGATTGAAAGACCGCTTTTCATTGGTGTCGATGGTCATCGGCGTCAGTCCGTTTCAATTTGATCAACAGAGCACGCGCTTTCGCATGCCCAAGGAACTTCCGATGTGGGCTTCCGGGCGGCGTGGCTTTCCGAGTTGAGAGATCTACATCGCGGTGGGACGCGAGGATCGACGTGGGGGTTACATCGACCTGAGATCTCGAAAATCGGGGGCGCCTGCCGCCCGGAAACCGTGAATTGCCTGGCCGTCAGCGCAAGCGCCTTGCAGCGTCATCGGCCGACGCCGACTGTTGCGCTGCATCACCGGTCAGCTTGACTTTCAGATTCTCGGTCATGAACTGCGTGCCGGCGGCGACGACGACGTCCCCCGGCTTCAGCCCATCGGCGACGCTGACGCCGTCGGGGGTGAAGGCGGCGACCTTGACCGGATGCGCATGGACGGTCCCGCCGTTGCGGTCGACTGTCCAGACGATCGATTGGCTGTCCTTTTGCGCCAACGCGGCCAGCGGGATCGACACCAGCTGCTGCCGGTTGTCCACCGCGGCTTCGATGGAGGCGGTCATGCCTAGCAGCACGCGAGGATCGTTGGGCAGGCTGACGCGAACGGCAAAGGTGCGCGACTGCGGATCGGCGCTGCCGGCGACTTCGCGGACCTTGCCGTCGAGCGTCAGCGCCTCGTCGGACCAGAAGCCAGCCTTGACGGTCTTGCCCGGCTTGAATTCGGCGATATCGGTTTCCGGAACAGCGATCAGAACTTCCTTCTCGCCGTCGATGGCAACGGTCACCACCGGCGTGCCGGAGCCGACCACCTGGCCGACATCGGCGGCAACGGCGGTGACGATGCCGTTCTTGTCCGCCTTGAGATCGGTATAGCGGACCTGGTTCTGTGCCTGGGCAAGCTGCGAGCGGGCGGAGTCTCGCGTGGCGACCGCCTGATTATAGGCGAGCGTCGCCTGCTCGAGCTGCGACTTCGGGGCGAAATTCTTGGCGTAGAGCTGTTCGGCCCGCTTGCGCGTAAGCTCGACTGTCTCGACCTGACGGTCGGCAGCATCGAGGCTGGCCTGAGAGCTTCTCACCGAGAGCTCGTAGTCGGTGGGATCGACGCGGGCGAGAACGTCACCCGGCTTGACGCGGTCACCGATGTCGACAAGGCGCTCGGTGATCTTGCCGTTGATGCGAAAGCCGAGATTCATCTCGGTGCGGGCACGCACCGATCCGGAATAGGAAAGCTGACGGGTATCGCTCGCCTTGGCGATCTCGACCACCTTGACCGGGCGGATGATCTCGGTGACCTCGGCTTTCTCCTGCGAGCAGCCGGCGAGGCCGAGAGCGGCAACGACAATCAGTGCCAGGCCGGCGGCCGGTCGCCTGTAGGTGATGGACTTGGACAAAGACACTTTTCGTACTCCCGAACTGTGGAGATGAATTGCCGACATCACCGCCCGACGGGCGGCAATGGTCATTTCTTCAAGGCTCTGATGGCAAACTCGGTAAGCTCGTCCGGCGTCGCCCGGTTCTTCTTGGCGAGGCACTGGGCCATTATCTGCGGATGAGAGAGGCTGATAATGGCAGCGCCGAAACACCGGGAAGCGATCACCGGATCCTGATCGATGAACTCGCCGGTAGCGATTCCCTCGCGGATCACTTCCGCGACCAGTTCATGGATGCTGTCGATGTGCTTTTCGATGACGTGCCAGTCGCGCTCGATGGCGACGATGACCATCTCGTGCACCTTCTCCTGGTCGATCATGGTTTCCAGCGTCCACTGATAGTGCGTATGCACGTAGCGGCGGAGCTTCTCGCTGGCGGTGCCGGAACCATGGCAGGCCTCGTAGCTCAACCGGTAGCAGGTCTCGAGCATGCGGCCGCAAACCGCCTGGTGGATTTCCACCTTGGAGGCGAAGAAGCGATAGATATTGGCAGTCGACATGCCGAGTTCGCGCGCAATGTCGGCGACGTTGGTCTTGCCGTAGCCGTAGTGGCGAAACAATCGCTCCGCGCAATCCAGGATGCGCGTGACATTTTCCTGGCGGGCGGAATCGGCGGTGGTGTCTAGGGTTTCAAGCATCTCGTTGGCCAATTTACGACTGACGAATTTATAATTTCGTCACTCGTAAATTGAAAACCATCATCTGTCAAGGCGCGATTTCGGCTGCTGATGACAGATGGTGACATCCCTGGACGGAGTTGGCCCATGAAACGCATGTGGTTTCCGCCACGCGCGCCTGCAACGCCGCCCCGTGTTTTTTTGCGAAGGATCTTGAAAAGATGCTTTCCGAAATCGGTTCCGTTTTCGGATCAGGCCCTAAGCCCGCTTTGCCATCTCCCGCAGCCGGAACTTCTGGATCTTGCCCGTCGAAGTCTTCGGGATTTCCGCGAAGATCACCGCTTTCGGCACCTTGAAGCGGGCGAGCAGCGCGCGGCAGTGCTCGATTACCTCCGCCTCGGTCGCCGCCTTGCCCGGCTTCAGCTCGACATAGGCGACCGGCACCTCGCCCCATTTGTCGTCGGATCGGGCGACAACGCCGCAAGAAGCGACGGCGGGATGCTTGTACAGCGCCTCCTCGACCTCGATCGAGGAGATGTTTTCGCCGCCGGAGATGATGATGTCCTTGGAACGGTCCTTGAGCTGGATGTAGCCGTCCGGGTGCATGACGCCGAGGTCGCCCGAATGGAACCAGCCGCCGGCAAAGGCCTCATCGCTCGCCTTGCGGTTCCTGAGATAGCCCTTCATGACGATATTGCCGCGGAACATCACCTCGCCGATCGTCTCGCCGTCGGCCGGCGTCTCTTGCATCGTCTGCGGGTCCATCACCGTCAGGCCTTCGAGCGCGGCATAGCGTACGCCTTGCCTGGCCTTCTTCGCCGCCCTCGCCCCTTTCTCCAGCAGGTCCCACTCGCCGTGCCATTCGTTGACGACGGCCGGGCCATAGGTTTCGGTCAGGCCGTAGAGATGGGTGACGGCAAAGCCCGCATCGGCCATGCCCGACAGCACCGCCTCAGGCGGCGGCGCTGCGGCGGTGTTGAAGGTGACGGTCTGCGGGAATTGCCGCTTGTCCTCGTCCAAGGCGTTGATCAGCACCGACATGACGATGGGTGCACCGCACAGATGGGTGACGCCGTGATCGGCGATGGCGTCGTAGATCGGCTTCGGCCGCACCCAGCGCAGGCAGACATGCGTGCCGGCCTGCACGGCAAGCGTCCAGGGAAAGCACCAGCCGTTGCAGTGGAACATCGGCAGCGTCCACAGATAGACCGGGTGCTTGCCCATCCCGGCATGGATGGTGTTGGCATAGGCCATCAGTGCCGCGCCGCGGTGGTGACAGACGACGCCCTTCGGATTGCCTGTCGTGCCGGAGGTGTAGTTGAGCGAAATGGCATCCCATTCATCGTCCGGCATCGACCAGGCGAAATCCTCGTCGCCGTCGGCGACAAACGCCTCGTAGTCCAGCGTGCCGATCCGCTCGCCCTTTGCATAGGGCGCATCGGCGGCATAGTCGGGATCGTCGTAATCGATCAGCAGCGGCCTGACCTTGGCCAGCGTCAGCGCTTGCCGAACCACGCCGGCGAATTCGCGGTCGACGATCAGCACCTTGCTTTCGGCATGATCGAGCTGGAAGGCAATGACGGCTGCGTCGAGGCGGGTGTTGAGCGAATGGAGCACCGCCTTGGTCATCGGCACGCCGAAATGCGCCTCTAGCATCGGCGGTGTGTTGGACAGCATGACGGTGACGGTGTCGCCCTTGCCGACGCCGCGCTTCGCCAGCGCCGAGGCAAGCCTCAGCGAGCGCTTCCAGAAATCGCGATAGGTCGTGCGCTGGCGGCCATGGATGATGGCGGTCCGGTCAGGAAAGGTTTTTGCCGCCCGCTCAAAATAGGTTAGCGGCGTCAGCGGCTGGTGGTTGGCCGGGTTCCTGTCGAGATCCTGTTCGTAGGGATTGCCCATCCCGTCCTCCGAATGTCTGGTCGAGCCTTCTTACCACCAGATCCTGAGCGCGTACTGGATTCGTGCACCGCCATCAGACCCTTCGCCCATTACTTGGGACGCCCCTCCCCGCCCTCACCCTCCGGCCACAAAGCGTCGATGTCCCGATGCCCTTCCACGATATTCGCCACTTCGAAAAAGTCGCCATTATAGCGGAAGAAAATCACGTATCCCCTGAAAGCGAAACTTCGGACGTCCGGCCGGAGTTCGGGACGAGCACGACCAATCGTCGCCGGCAAGCTCGCCAGATCACGGCATTTCTGGCGCAGAGCATCCACAAAACGCCCGCCAATCAACAGGCTGCCGCTTTCACGAGTGAGGTATTCAAGGATATTGACCAAATCTGCTTGTGCCGACGGCAGCATGCGCAGCCGTGGCACTCCTAAAAGCCTTCCCTTGCGAGTTGCTTGGCCTTGGCTTCCAAGGCGGCGTCAATATCCTGCTCGGTGGCTTCGCCGCCTTCAGCAAACGACTTGTCCACCATGGCACGGAGCGCCTTCAGCTTTTCCTCGCGCTCTTCGACAAGGCGCAGGCCCTCGCGCACGACTTCGCTGGCAGAACCGTAGCGGCCGCGCTTGACGATGTTGGAAACAAAGGTTTCCCAACGCTCTCCCAGTGATACGTTCATTGTCGGACCTCCTGATCGGTTTATTGTACCGAGATAACAATAAATGCGCAATTACTGACATCCGGGATGCCAAGTGTCGGATCAGGTGCGCAGCCTAAGGTTTGACTTTTGTCGAGAGCCGTGAATAATGTCAGCGAGGAGATGGCATGGCGATCCGACCGGCAGAACAGCTTATCCACAAGGCCGCCTGGCTTTACTATGCACACGGCCTGCGCCAGGACCAGGTGGCCAGCCAACTCAAGATTTCCCGTGCCTCGGTGGCGATGTATCTGCGCAAGGCGCGCGAGACCGGCATCGTCAACATCTCGACCTCGACCCAGCTTTTCACCGACGACGTGCTGGCGCGCAAGCTCGAAGACGCACTGCAACTCGACGCCGTCTGGATAGCGCCGGAAAACGGCTATGTCGCCGACCCGTCCACTGACATCGCGGTGCTGGCGGCAAGCGTCTTTCTCGAGCTGGTCAGGAAGGGCGACCGCATCGGCGTCGCCTGGGGGCGGACCATCTACACCATCGCCGACATCATGTCCTATGCCGATCTGCAGGACGTCACCGTGGTGCAGCTCTGCGGCAATCTGGGCGCCCCCTATTCGTACCGGCCGGACCAATGCACGATGGAAATCGCGCGCCGGCTCAATGCCAAGGGGCTGAATTTCTACGCGCCGCTGGTGCTGACGACGGAAGAACTGGCACGCGGCCTGCGCGCCGAGCCGGTGATCCGCGAGCAATTGTCGGGCATCGGCGAATGCGACCTGGCGCTGTATTCGGTAGGCTCGGTGGACACCGACAGCCATCTGGTCAAATGCGGCGCGCTGACCGAGAGCGAAATGGCTGCATTGCGCAAGGTGGGTGCGGCCGGCGTCATTGCCGGGCAGATCATCGACGCCCGAGGCCAGGCGCTCGACTGCAGCTACAACCGCCGGCTGATTTCGGCAGAGCTGTCATCGCTGCGCAGCATCGAAAAGCGCCTTGTGGTGGTGCAGGAGGACAGCAAGTTCGAACCGCTCGTCGCGGCGATCGCCGGCGGGCTCTGCACCCATCTCGTCGTCGGCGCGCGCATGGCGCGACGGCTGCTCGACCATGCCGGAGCAGCAGCAAAAGAGGTCGCCTGATACCTAGAGCCGCCGACGCATTGTCATTAAGGCGTCGCGGTATTCCTGTTCACAACAAAAGAGAAATCGGACGAAGCTGACATGAAGAACCTGTGGAATGACGGCGAGGCGGAGAAGCTGGTCGCCGACTATGCAAAGAAGGGTGTGGCCCGCGACCTGGCGCTGCGCGTCTATACGACCAGGCTGCTGGGCGGCGAGCCGCGGCTCGTCCTCCATGGCGGCGGCAACACATCGTGCAAGACCAAGGCCATTGATCTCGTCGGCGACGAATGGGACGTGCTCTGCGTCAAGGGCAGCGGCTGGGACATGGGCGTCATCGAGCCGCAGGGCCTGCCGGCGGTCAAGCTCGGCGCGCTGTTGAAGGCGCGGTCGCTCAAGAAGCTCTTCGACGAGGACATGGTCGCGCTGCAGCGGGCGAACCTCATCGATCCGTCCTCGCCCAACCCTTCGGTCGAGACGCTGCTGCACGCCTTCCTGCCGCACAAATTCGTCGACCACACGCATTCGACGGCGATCCTGGCCATCGTCGACCAGGAGGACAGCGAAGCGCTGAGCCGGAAGGTGTTCGGCGCGAAAATGGGATTCGTGCCTTACATCATGCCGGGCTTCGATCTGGCCAAGGCGGCCGCCGATGTATTCGACGCCGATCCGACGGTCGAAGGCCTGATCCTCGACAAGCACGGCATCTTCACCTTCGGCGACGATGCCAGGCAGGCCTATGACCGGATGATCCATTATGTGAACGTCGCCGAGGATTTCATCGCTGGGAACGGCAAGCCGCGCACCGAAAAGGTGGCACTGCCGGCCAGGCTGGCGAAGCCCGCGGAGATTGCGCCGATGCTGCGCGGCGCAGCGGCGGTGGCACGCGGCGAAGGCCGCTTCGACCGCATGATCAGCGATTTCCGCACCTCGGATGCGATCGTCGATTTCACCAATTCGGCAAAAATTGCCGACTATGCCGGACGCGGCGTGTCGACACCCGACCTGTCGATCCGCATCAAGACCGGACCGATGGCACTGCCGGCGCCGGACGCGGACAAGGTCGGCGACTACAAATCCGTCATCCGCCAGCATGTCGAGAAATTCGCCAAGGACTATCGCGCCTATTTCGAAACCAATGATGCGCTCGACGACGTGAAGCGCACCATGCTCGACCCGATGCCGCGGCTGACGCTGGTGCCCGGCCTCGGCATGTTCGGCCACGGTCGCACGCTCAAGGATGCGAAGATCGCCTCCGACGTCGGCGAAATGTGGATCGAGGCGGTACGCGGCGCCGAAGCCGTCGGCGATTTCCGCCCGCTCTCCAAAGCCGACCTGTTCCCGCTCGAATACTGGTCGCTGGAACAGGCCAAGCTCGCCGCCAACAAGCCGAAGCCGCTGACCGGCCAGGTGATGCTGGTCACCGGCGGCGCCGGCGCGATCGGTGCTGCCACGGCAAAGCTGTTCGCCGACAACGGTGCCCATGCCGTCGTCGTCGATCTCGATGGGTCAAGGGCTGCCGAGGCGGCAAAAAAGGCCGGTAACAATTCGATCGGCATTGGCGCCGACATCACCGATCCGGTGCAGATGCGCGCCGCCTTCGACAAAGCGGTCGACGTCTACGGCGGCCTCGACATTCTCGTCTCCAATGCCGGTGCTGCCTGGGAGGGCCGGATCGGCGAGCTCGACGACGCCACCTTGCGCAAGAGTTTCGAACTCAATTTCTTCGCCCACCAGTCGGCGGCGCAGAATGCCGTGCGCATCATGCTGGAACAGGGCACCGGCGGCGTGCTGTTGTTCAATACCTCCAAGCAGGCGGTCAATCCGGGGCCGAAATTCGGCGCCTATGGCATTCCCAAGGCGGCAACGCTGTTTTTGTCCAGGCAATATGCCCTCGACTACGGCGCGCATGGCATCCGCTCCAATGCCGTCAACGCCGACCGCATCCGTTCGGGGCTGTTGACCGACGCCATGATCGCCAGCCGCTCGGGCGCACGCGGCGTGTCGGAGAAGGAGTACATGTCCGGCAACCTGCTCGGGCAGGAAGTGACGGCCGAAGACGTCGCCCAGGCCTTTCTGCATCAAGCGCTGGCCGAGCGGACAACCGCCGATGTGACGACGGTCGATGGCGGCAACATCGCGGCGGCATTGAGGTAGGCGGAACCGGCCGAGACAGGCACGCAACTCGGAATTTTGCGACACGGCCATGGAAGACATTCTCGAACGGCTGCTACAGCAGGCCTCGGATGTCTTCCCAAGCCTTGCTGCCCAGCTTTCGATCGGCCTCGTCATTGCCTCCGTGTGCGTGCAATGCGGAGCGTGGTGTGTTCTCGCCTGGCAAGAGAATGCGGTGTCCCGCGTCCGGCGACGAAATGAGATGAATGATCTTACCTGCTTCGCCGCACCGCCTAACAATATCTCGGGCGAACGATAGGGAAGGCCACAGCGCATCGTCGCCGCCGGCGACGAGCAGAATCTCGGCCGATGCGGTCTCAACAGGGATGGTCGCCGCATTCGCTTCCCGCTTGAGCGTTTTCAAACAACTTTCGAAAAGCCCCCTGTAGGACACCTGGCCATCGACGTACTCTGGTGTCCAATCTGGATCTGTCGGCACAAACGGCAGCGCGATGCCGTCGAGCGACCATGAGGATCGTTCAGGCCAGCTGACACCATCGCGGCCCGCACCGATATTTCCCCAAACTACGGATGACGGGCTAATCGCGACCACCGCATCAATTCGCTGGTCATGGACCGCGGCAAGCAATGACGCCTCGGCACCCTTAGACGTGCCCACATAGACGATACGACGGCATCCTGTTTCAATGAGATAATCGGTTGCCGCAAAGAACGTTTCCAAGGGAATTTCACATATTCCGGGAACCTGGCCTTCACCGCCAAACCACTGCAGCGCCAAGGCCGACGTACCCGCATTTGCAAAGAGCCGCGCGCGCCCAACATCAACACGGCCACTCGATCCACCCAACACCACAACGCCCGTGGTGGCCGTCAAGCATCGAAAACATGTTCCGGCGACAGCGCCGGTAAGACTTTCCTCTACCGCCCGCACCTCCATGTACCCGTCAATCCTGGATTTCGGTTGTCCAATCGGCCCGCAAAGCCGGTGGCTGCGACAATTGAATTCGGTGGTCCGGCACGCCAGACATCTTCGACAAAAAGGCCGCCTGCAACAAGCTGCGGCAGACGGCTATTGTTTTGCTCGTGCCGAAAGTCACTTCGCGTTCGGGTTCGGCATCCAGGCCGGCATCGCGACATCGGCATGGGCGAATTGCGGCAGCTTGGCCGAGAGGTCCTCCATGTTCTTGATGTCCTTGTCGATCAGATCCTTCTGGGTGATCAGCGTCGGCGGCACGATGACGTTGTGGCCCGGGTCTTCGCCGGCCAAGAGTTGCGCCAGCGCACGCACCGAGACCTGGCCGACGACGGCCGGGTTGGTGGCGGCGGTTGCCGCCCAGGCGCTGTCCGGCTCGCGCATCGCGGCGATGTCCGAGGTAGAGATGTCGGCCGAATAGATCTTGATGTCCTTGTTCAACCCGGCCTCGTCGACGGCGATCTTCACGCCTTTGGCGAATTCGTCATAGGGCGCGAACATCACCTTGATGTCGGGATGAGCCGACAACACCGAGCGAGCCTGGTTGGCGACCGAATTGGCGATCGGATTGTCGAGCGTGCCGAACATGGCGACTTCGTTGATGCCCGAATATTTCTTCTTGAATTCGACCCAGGTCTCGTTGCGGCGGTCGAGCGGGGCGATGCCGGCGACATAGACATAGCCGGCCTTCCAGCTCTCGCCATTGTCTTTGACCGCCTGTTCGAGTGCGAGGCGCGCGAGGTCGCGGTCGGATTGCTCGATCTGCGGGATCTTGGGGTTTTCGACATTGACGTCGAAGGCGACGACCTTGATGCCGGCATCGACCGCGCGCTGGGCGGCGTCCTTCATCGATTCCGTCAGTCCGTGCTGGATGATGATGCCCTGGACGCCGAGCGCGATGGCCTGGTCGACCATGTCGGCCTGAAGCGCTGCGTCCTGGCGACTGTCGAGCACGCGCAGGTCGACGCCGAGCGCCTTGGCCTGCGCCTCGACGCCGGACAAATACGCCTGGAAGAAGTCGCCGGTCGAGAGATAGCGGACCAGCGCTATCTTGACGGCGCCCGATTTGTCGAACGGCGCTGGCCGATCCTGCGCCATCGCTGGCAACTGCATCAGCAATGTTGCGCCGGCAAGCCCGAGCGCTGCCTTCCCCAAAAGTCTTCTTGTGATGTTCACGTCGCTTCCTCCACTTGTTGAACCCAAAATGTAACCGGTCGAAACCTATCTCCTGCCCCTGCCGGACAGGGCGAAGGTGAAGACAAGGGCGACCACGAGAACCACGCCCTTGACGAAATCCTGCGTGTAGTAAGGCGCGTTCATCATCGTCAGGCCCTGCAGCAGCACGCCGACAAACACCGCGCCGACAGCCGTGCCGAAGGCGTTCGGCTTGGCGGCGCCGAGAACCGCGTAGCCGATGAGTGCCGCAGCCACCGCGTCGAGCAACAGATTATTACCCGAGGCGATGTCGCCACGTCCAAGCCGGGCGGCGAGCAAAATGCCGCCGATCGAGGCAAAAACCCCAGAAATAACGTAGGCCCAGATTTTGTATGCCTTGACAGGCGCGCCGGCGAGTTCGGCAGCGCGTTCGTTGCTGCCGACGGCGTACATCATGCGGCCGAAACGCGTGTATTCGAGAAAGAACCAGATCAGCACCGCCAGCACGAGCAGGACGACGACCGACACCGGGATGAGGTTCGGGATGAAGAAGTCGAAGCGATGGCGGCCAAGCGCCAGAAACGCGGCGCCGAAGCTGCCGTTGGCGACCGAGCCGTCGGGCATGGTCATGCCGGTGGCGATCGAACGGCCCTCGGTCGGTATGCGCTGCAGGCCGACAAGCAGGAACATCATGCCGAGCGTCGCCAAAAGGTCCGGCACCCGCGTATAGACGATCAGCCAGCCATTGATGAGGCCGACGACGGCGCCGATCACAAGGCAGACGACGACCGCCACGACGGCGTTCTGTTCCAGCACCACCATGACGTAGGCAGCCGCCATCATGGCGCTGGTGGCGACCGAGCCGATCGACAGGTCGAAGCCGCCGACGACCAGCGTGGCGGTGACGCCGAGCGCCAGAACGCCGGTGATGGCGACCGACTGGAAGATGAAGACGGCGCTTTGCGGCGAGACGAAACCATCGGCGGCGACGGCGAAATAGGCGATCAGCCCGAACAACAGAACGATGAAGCCGTAGCGAATAGCATGGTCGCGCAGGATCATTCAGCGCTCCCGTACGCTGGCACCGTCTTTATCCGACCCGAATTCATACCCTCTCCATTCCAATTCTCATCGTCTTCCCGCTCTCAGGCTGCGCTGTGCAACGGCCCGCCCGCCACTTCGGCCAGCAGACGCTCGAGATCGACATCGGTGTTGCGGTGCTCGCCGACGATCGTCTGCTCCGACATCACCAGGATGCGATCAGCCGTCTCCAGGGCTTCGTCCAGTTCGGTGACGAACAGCAGCGTCGCGCGGCCATGGGCGCTCGCCCGCAGCTTGGCGGCGATGTCACGCCTGGCCGAAATGTCGACGCCCTGAAAAGGCTCGTCGAGGATGAACAACCTTGCCGCCTGGGACATCCAGCGGGCGACCATCACCTTCTGCTGATTGCCGCCGGAAAGCGACGCCATCTCGTCCCTCTCGGAGCGGCAGACGATGCCCAACTCCTGGATCTGCTCGCGGGCAACAGCGCGTTCGATACCGCGTTTGAGAACACCGAGACGCGACATGCGACTGTGGAACGGCAGGCTGATGTTTTCCTGGATGTTGAAGTCGCCGACGATGCCGTTTTCGCCCCGGTCCTTGGCGACGAGAAACACGCCGGCGGCAATCGCTTCGCCGGTCGACGCCGGCGCATAGGGTTTCCCGTTCAGCACCATGGCCCCGGACAGCGGCTTGCGCAAACCGAACAGCGTCTCGGCAAGTGCGGTCTTGCCGACACCGACGAGGCCGGTGATGGCGACGACCTCGCCGTCGCCGAGGGTCAGCGAAATCGGCCTGGCGCCTTCAGCAATCCGCAATGCATCGGCAGCGAAAATTGCTTTGGCCGAATTCCTGGCGACAATCCGCTCGAGCTGGATCTTACGGCCGAGCATGGCGTTGACCGCACCTTCGTAATCCAGCGGCTTCTTGTCGAAGATACCTGAGATAACCCCATCGCGCATTGAAATGATGCGATCGGCAAGCCGTCTGATATCCGACATACGGTGCGAGATGTAGAGGATCGCCACGCCTTGCTGGCGGAGCCGGTCGAGCAATGCGAACAGCCGGTCGGCTTCGGCGCTGGACAGCGAGGAGGTCGGCTCGTCGAGGATCAGCACTTTCGGCCGGTGCGCCATGGCGCGGGCGATCGCCACCATCTGGCGGTCGGCCAGAGAGAGATCGCTGATCCGGGCCTTGAGGTCGATGGCCAGTCCCATACGGTCGGCCACCGCCTTTGCCTCGCGACGCACCCGGCCCGGATTGAACAGCGTCGGCACGCCGCTGCCGCTCAGCCTGTCGAGGGTAAGGTTGGTTGCGACGTCGAGGTCGGCGACGACACCGTCATTGATGTTCTGGTGGACGGTAACGACGCCGGCGCGGATCGCCTCGGCCGGCGTTTTCGGGTCGAAGTCCTGACCGGCAAGCGACATCGAGCCGCCGCCATGGTCGTAAACACCGCTGATGATCTTGACGAGGGTGGATTTGCCGGCGCCGTTGGCGCCCATCAACACGGTTACTTCGCCGGCATGCAATTCGAGCGAGACGCCGCCAAGCACCTCGATATGGCCAAAGGATTTCCTCAGGCCGTCGACGCGGAACACGGCATCATTGCCCATTCGTTCCTCCCTGACCGTGACGCTATGGGCTATATCGGCAATTGTCAACACGATTGACAATTGCCAGAAGGCTTCCTAGCTTGGCCCGGCCGCCATGGCTCCGCTATTATCGGAGCACATGAGCGGGAGGTGAGGATGACTGGGAAATCGCCGTTCGAAGCACTGTCGGTCGAGACACTGGCGGGCCGTCTCGGTGCCAACGAGGCCCTGTGTTCGCAGATCGGCAAGGATACGAGCCAGTGGAAGGTTCGTGAAGTCGGCGACGGCAATCTGAACCTTGTGTTCATCGTCGAAGGTGCTGAGGGTGCGGCCGTCGTCAAGCAGGCCCTGCCCTACGTCCGGCTGGTCGGCGACAGCTGGCCGCTGCCGTTAAAACGCTCCTTCTTCGAATACCATGCGCTGACGCGGCAACAGGCACGGGCGCCGGGTTCGGTGCCTGAGATCTACCACTTCGATGAAGGCCAGGCGCTGATCATCATGGAGTACCTGTCGCCGCACATTATCTTGCGGCGGGCACTGATCGAAGGCCGGCAATTGCCGAACATCGCGAAAGACATCGGCTTGTTCATGGCCCGCACGTTGTTTCGCGGCTCCGACCTGCATATGGCGACCAAGGACCGCAAGGCCGATCTGGCACTGTTCGCCGACAATGTCGAACTATGCGACATCACCGAGAACCTGGTTTTCTCGGATCCGTATTTCGATGCCAAGATGAACCGGCACACCAGCCCACAGCTCGACGGCATTGTCGCCGAGCTGCGCGCCGACCGCGATCTCAAGGTCGAGGCGCAGCGCATGAAGCACATCTTCGCTGCCAATGCCGAGACGCTGCTGCATGGCGACCTGCATTCCGGCTCGATCATGGTCACCGATGCCGAAACGCGGATGATCGACCCCGAATTCGCCTTCTACGGGCCGATCGCCTTCGACGTCGGCATGCTGCTCGCCAATTTCTGGATGGCGTTCTTCTCGCAGCGCGGCCATGAACAGGGCGGAAGCCGCGATGCCATGCGCGGCTATCTGCTCGGCGTTACGGTCGAGACATGGTCGGTATTCCGCGCCGAGTTCTCGCATCTGTGGCGGACGGAGCGTACCGGCATGCTCTACCAGAAGAGCCTGTTCGAAGATCAAGGCGACAGGCTTGGCGCCGAGCAAGCGCTCGACCACATGCTGCAGTCGATCTGGACCGATCTGCTCGGCTTTGCCGGCGTCGAGGTTCACCGGCGCATTCTCGGCCTTGCCCACAATGCCGATTTCGAGACTATTGCCGATCCGGATCTGCGCGCCAGATGTGAGGCAAAGGCGCTGAAATTCGGCCGTCACCTCGCCGTCAACCGGCGCCAGATCCACAGCATCGACGAGGTCAACCGGTTGGCCGCGCTGATCGAACGGGAGAGCAGGATTTGAACGTCGGCGACCGCCACTACCGCACCATCTGGCCGAGTGACGACGGGCGTTCGGTGGAGATCATCGACCAGCGCTGGCTACCGCATGATTTCCGCATCGAAAAGATCGATACCGTCGCCGGCATCGCCACGGCAATCCTCGACATGTGGGTGCGCGGGGCGCCGCTGATCGGCGTCACCGCGGCCTATGGCGTCGCCATGCAGATGGCCGACGACCCGTCGGATGCAGCACTCGACGTCGTCTGGGCAACCTTGCACGAAACGCGCCCGACGGCGATCAATTTGCGCTGGGCACTGAACGAAATGCAGCGCTTCCTGCTGACGCTCCCCCTGGCAGAACGTGCCGCGGCTGCGTATCGGCGTGCCGGCGAGATCGCCGACGAGGATGTCGGCCTCAACCGCGCCATCGGCGCCCATGGGCTCGAAATTATCAAGGCGATCGCGGCGCGCAAGCAGCCGGGCGAACCAGTCAACATCCTGACCCACTGCAATGCCGGCTGGCTGGCCACCGTCGACTACGGCACCGCCACCGCGCCGATCTATCTGGCGACGGAAGCCGGCATTCCAGTCCATGTCTATGTCGATGAAACGCGACCCCGCAACCAGGGTGCCCAATTGACCGCCTGGGAGATGGCCGGCCACGGCGTGCCACATACGCTCATCGTCGACAACGCCGGCGGCCATCTGATGCAGCGCGGCCAGATCGACATGGTCGTCGTCGGCACCGACCGGACCACCGCCAACGGCGATGTGTGCAACAAGATCGGTACCTATCTCAAGGCACTGGCGGCCGCCGACAACGACGTGCCGTTCTATGTCGCGCTGCCGTCGCCGACGATCGACTGGACCGTGGGCGACGGGCTGGCCGAAATCCCGATCGAACAGCGCTCGCCCGACGAGGTCTCGCTGGTCTGGGGCAAGACCGCTTCCGGCGAGATCGCCCAGGTCCGCGTGTCGCCGGAAGCCACGCCGGCGGCCAATCCGGCCTTCGACGTGACGCCGGCGCGGCTGGTCACCGGTTTGATCACCGAACGCGGTGTCGCTACGGCCTCGCGCGAAGGCCTGAAGACGATGTTTCCCGAGCGCGGATGATCCGCCGTCGGCGCCGCGATTGACAGCGTCATCCTGCCCTCCCATACATCTGCCGTCAATGTTCTCAGGGCGGGGTGAAAGTTCCCACCGGCGGTGAAGGGTTTCGGCCCAAGCCCGCGAGCGCCTTCCAGATGATCGGAAGGGTCAGCAGATCCGGTGTGATTCCGGAGCCGACGGTCAAAGTCCGGATGGAAGAGAACGAATGGAAGACGGTCCGCTTTCGCGGTTCGGATTCCGTATCGTGCGTCCTGATTCTGGTTCGAAACGGAAGGATGGACCCATGAATCAGCATTCCCGGAAAAACTATGAAACGATCCGCGTTGCCGTCATTCGGGCGCGCTGGCACGCCGACATCGTCGACCAATGCGTTGAAGCGTTCGAGGCGGAACTGGCGGTTCTCGGGGAGAAACGCTTTGCCGTCGATGTCTTCGACGTGCCGGGTGCCTATGAGATTCCCCTGCATGCAAAGACCTTGGCCCAGACCGGTCGCTATGCGGCGATCCTCGGCGCGGCGTTTGTCATCAATGGCGGCATCTACCGCCATGAATTCGTGGCGGGCGCTGTCATCGACGGCATGATGAACGTGCAATTGTCGACTGGCGTGCCCGTGCTTTCGGCGGTGCTGACGCCGCACAACTACCATGACAGCGCGGACCATCACCGCTTCTTCTTCGAGCATTTCAAGGTCAAGGGCAAAGAGGCGGCCAGTGCCTGCGTGCAACTGCTGGCGGCACGCGAACGCATCGCGGCATGAAATCTCCGTCGCGGGTGGAAATCCCGGTAAGGCGCTGTAGTATCTCACGAAAACCAGGGAGGATGCTGGTGCAGACCAAGAAGATCATCAATGACGGTAACCGCTCCGTCGACGAGATGCTGGAGGGCATCCTGGCTGCGCATCCGCGCCATCTCAGAAGTGCGGAGGGAAGTCCGCGCTCCATCATCGCCCGCGACGGCCCACGCCCCGACAAGGTCGGTCTCGTCATCGGTGGCGGCTCGGGCCACGAGCCGACCTTCCTCGGCTTCGTCGGCAAGGGGCTGGCCGACGCCGCCGCAATCGGCAATGTCTTCGCCTCGCCGCCGCCGGACCCGATCCTCGAATGCGCCAAGGCGGCCAGCGGCGGCGCCGGCGTGCTGTTCATGTACGGCAACTATGCTGGCGACGTGATGAACTTCGACATGGCCGCAGAGATGGCGGCGATGGACGACATCGAAGTGCGCACCGTGCTGACCACCGACGACGTCGCCTCGGCGCCACGCGACCAGAGGCAGAAGCGGCGCGGCGTCGCCGGCAATTTCTTCATTTTCAAGGCCGCCGGTGCCGCATGCGACCAGATGCTGTCATTCGATGAATGCGAGCGTATCGCCAGGAAGGCCAACGATCACACCTTCACCATGGGCGTGGCGCTGTCGCCCTGCTCGCTGCCGCAGACCCGCCGGCCCAATTTCGAGATCGGCCCGGACGAGATGGAGATCGGCATGGGCATTCATGGCGAACCAGGCATCGCGCGTGGAAAGTTGAAAACCGCCGACGAGATCACCGACGAGATGCTGGACAAGATGCTCGACGAGATGGCACCGGCGCGCGGCGATAAGGTCGCCGTGCTCGTCAATTCACTCGGCTCAACGCCGTTGATGGAGCTTTACATCATGAATCGGCGCGTCAAGCAGAGGCTCGACGACATCGGCGTTTCCGTCCACGCGACCTGGGTCGGCAATTATTGCACGTCGCTCGAAATGGCCGGCGCCTCGGTGACGCTGATGCATCTCGATGGCGAATTGCAGGAGATGCTCGACCATCCCTGCGACTGCGCCATGTTCCGCGCCGGCTGAGAGAGCATCATGACATCCACCGATACGGCCAAATTGAAAAAAATGTTCGATGCGATCGCCGCAGCGATCGACGCCGACAAGGACAGGCTCTGCCGGCTCGACGGCGTCATAGGCGACGCCGACCATGGCATCGCCATGGCACTAGGCTTCGGCGCTGTGCGCGACGCGCTGGACCAGATCGATGCGTCGACCGAGCCGACGGCATTGCTCAACACCGCGGCAAAGTCGTTTCTCAACGCAGTCGGCGCCTCGTCGGGCCCGCTCTATGCGACCGCCTTCATGCGCGGTGCCGCCGCCGTCAAAGGCAAGGCAATTCTGGAGGACGCTGACGTCATCGCCATGTTCCGGGCGATGGCACAAGGCATCCAGGATCGCGGCAAGGCCGAGCTCGGCGAAAAGACCATGGTCGACGCATGGCTGCCGGCAGCGCGGGCAGCGGGTGTCGCACAGGAAGCCGGCAAGAGCCTGTCCGAGAGCCTGGATGCGGCACTTGCCGCGGCCGAAAGCGGCGCCGAGGCGACCAAGGACATGATCGCCACCAAGGGCCGCTCTTCGCGTCTCGGCGAGCGCTCGCTCGGCCACGTCGATCCTGGCGCCGCGTCGGCCGTGACGATCGTCAGGGCGATGCGGAACAGTCTGGCTTAGCCCCGCTTCGCCGCGTCGAGCCTGTCGATGGCCTGGACATTGCCGGCCGATGGTCCCTTCTCATCGAATTCCGATGCGAGCCAGGCGTCGACGATCGACTTGGCCAGTTCCGGGCCGATGACGCGCGCGCCCATGGTGATGATCTGGGCGTTGTTGGATTTCGCCGCGCGCTCGGCCGAATAGGTGTCGTGGGTGAGTGCGGCGCGAATGCCGGGGACCTTGTTGGCGGAAATGGATACGCCGATGCCGGTGCCGCAAAACAGGATGCCGCGATCGTTCTCGCCGTCCAGGATGGTCTGGGCGAGCTTCTGCGACAGGTCGGCATAGTAGCCCGCCTGGCTGAGATCGTTGACCGTGAGGCCGGGCTTGGTGGCAAGGTGAGCGGCAATGACGTCGAGCAGCGGCTTGCCGGCGCTGTCGGCTCCAATGGCTATTTTCATGTTCGGTTTCCTTCCTGGTCGATGCTTCAGATCGCCGCCGAGGCGCGTTTGAGGATGTCGATATAGCCTTCCGCCTGCCAGGCGGAACGGCCGATGAACAAGCCGTCTATATTGGGCTGGCCGACCAATTCGGCGGCATTTTGCGGATTGACGCTGCCGCCATAAAGCACCGGCGGCACCACGGGCAGCAGGTCGCGGGCGATTTTCTTGATCAGCGCCTGCTGCTTGTCGGCATAAGCAGAACTTGCCGGCACGCCCTTGTCGCCGATCGCCCAGACCGGCTCATAGGCGAACAGGATCGTCGCCGCCTTCGCCGCCCCTTCGAGAAACTGCAGTGCGCCGTGCACCTGCAGGGCCAGTACCGCAGCGGCCTGCCCGCTGTTGCGTTGAGCCAAGGTCTCGCCGACGCAGATGAGTGGCACGAGACCGTGCTTCACCGCCGCTGCAGTCTTCAGCCCGACAGCCTTGTCGGTCTCGCCGAAATGCTCGCGCCGTTCGCTGTGGCCCAACTCTACCATATCAAGTTCGCAGTCTTTCAGCATTACCGGCGAGATCTCGCCGGTCCAGGCACCGGCGTCGGCCCAATGCATGTTCTGCGCGCCAACCTTGATGCGTGTCGGCGACAGCGCTTTCTTGACCTCGCGGACCGCCGTGAAGGGCGGGATGACGAAAGGCTGAATGCGCTCGTCGAAACCGGGGACGAACTTCGCCAGCGCCTCGGCGAAGGCCATCGCCTCGGCGAGCGTCTTGTTCATTTTCCAGCTGGTGCCAACCCAATAAACCATACGCGCCCTCCTACTCTGCGATCACGGTCAGCGAAACGCCAGCGCCATCCAGCGCGGCGCGCATCTGCGGCTGCGGCTCGCGGCCGGTGAAGACCATGTCGAAGGCCTTAAGATCGGTCAGGAAGTGCAAGGCGGTGCGGCCAAACTTGCCGTGATCGGCCAGCAGATATTTGCGCGCTGCTGCAGCCATCATCAGCCGTTTGGTCTGGACCACTTCCTGATCTTGGTGAAAGGCTGAGGCACCATGGATGGCCGATGAAGACAGGAAGGCGACATCTGCGCGCAAAGATTTCAGCGTGTCTTCGGCGAGCAGGCCGAAGAAGCCGTGGAACTTCTTGCTGTATTGGCCGCCAAGCGCAATCAGGTTGATGCCGGCAACGCCCGCCAAATCCTGGATGACAGCCAGGTTGTTCGAGATCACCGTCAGCGGACGCAGATCGGCAAGGTGCCGAGCAACGCCGCCCGCAGTCGAGCCGTCGTCGATAATCACCGTCTGGCCCGGCTCGATCATCCTCACGGCGGCGACGGCGATGCGCTTTTTCTCGTCGCCAGCCAATCTCTGGCGGTAACGGAAATCGCTCTCGAAAAGGCTGCTCGGCTGGATCGAGGCGCCGCCGCGCACCTTGCGCAGAAAACCGCTTTCCTCGAGCTCGTCGAGGTCGCGGTGGACGGTCATCTTCGACACGCCGAAACGTGAGGCAAGATCGTCGACACTGGCGGTGCCGATGTCCATCAGAAAATCCATGATGCCTTGCCGACGGCCGTCGCTCTTCATTTCCGCGGTTTCCTCGTACACCCCGCGTCCGAGATATAACAGCAAACGTCGCACAAGCCACCAAATTTTTTGTGATAATGTTATATCTCTATGGGATATCATGACGCTTCTGGTCGCGTGCTGTAACAAGAATTGCTGCCGGCCGAGCGCCCAGCGGTTGCGGTGCCGCGGAAATCCGGCCAGAAGCATCAGGGGCTCGACGACAACCGAACAGCCCGCAAACACTGGCCCGAAACCGGATACGGGAGACTACTGAGTGGCTCGCATCACACTGAGACAATTGCTCGACCATGCCGCCGAATACGGCTATGGCGTGCCTGCCTTCAACATGAACAATATGGAACAGGGTCTCGCCATCATGGAGGCAGCCGAGGAGACCAAATCGCCGGTTATCCTGCAGGCAAGCCGCGGCGCGCGAGCCTACGCCAACGATGTGGTGCTGGCCAAGCTGATCGACGCGCTGGTCGAAATCCATCCCGATATCCCGGTCTGCATGCATCTCGACCATGGCAACAACGAAGCCACTTGCGTCACCGCGATCCAGCACGGCTTCACGTCGGTGATGATGGACGGATCGCTGAAGGAAGACGGCAAGACACCGGCCGACTACGCCTATAATTCCGGCATCACCCGCCGCGTCGTCGACATGGCGCATTGGGGCGGCGTCTCGGTGGAAGGCGAGATCGGCGTTCTCGGATCGCTGGAGATGGGTGGCGGCGAGCAGGAGGACGGCCATGGCGTCGAGGGCGTCATCAGCCACGACCAGCTGCTGACCGATCCCGTGCAGGCCGAACAGTTCGTGCGCGACACCCGTGTCGATGCGCTGGCCGTCGCCATGGGCACCAGCCACGGCGCCTACAAGTTCAGCCGCAAGCCGGATGGCGCTGTGCTCGCCATGAACGTCATCGAGGAAATTCACCGCCGCCTGCCGAGCATGCATCTCGTCATGCACGGCTCGTCCTCGGTGCCGGAGGAGCTGCAGGAGATCATCAACAAATATGGCGGCCAGATGAAGCCGACATGGGGGGTGCCGGTCGAGGAGATCCAGCGCGGCATCAAGCACGGCGTGCGCAAGATCAACATCGATACCGACAACCGCATGGCGCTGACCGGCGCCATTCGCAAGGTGCTGACCGAGAACCCGAGCGAATTCGACCCGCGCAAATATCTGACGCCGGCGATGGCCGCCATGCGAAAGCTCTGCAAGGAGCGTTTCGAGCAATTCGGCACCGCCGGCAACGCACCGAAGATCAAGCCGCTGCCGCTATCGGAAATGGCCAGGCGCTATAAATCCGGCAGCCTCGACCCTAAATTCGGCTGATGTGTTCTGGATGAGCAGGGGCCGCATCGGCTCCTGCTCATCCATCATGCTCGCGGCAAAAGATCGGCCCTGCCGGCCTCGATGAAGGGCGCCCAATAGCCGACCGACTCGCGGATCATGGCGATGACCTGGTGGTCGACGGGCTCGCGCTCGCGGAACGACAATTCGAGGCAGATCTCGTTGTCGACGCCGCCGCCACGGCGAATCGTCTCCAGCAGCTTTTCCGGTGTGATGCGGCCGTCCTTGTTGTGGGCGGCAATGAACGGCCAATGGCCACCCTTGTTCATCGACGACTGCTTGACGTGGATGATCGGCGATTGCTTTGGAAAGGCTTCGGCCCAGGCATAAGGGTCGATGTCGTCCGGATTGCTCGACGTCACGTCGCCATGATCGATGTCGACCATCATCTTGAGCGGGATCGCCATGCCGGCGGCATCGATCTCGCGCTGCAGCGTCCGGCAGCTCTCGATCGTATGGCCGAACTCGCGGCCGACCGACATCGGCTCCCAGAACAGGTAGATCAAGCCGGCGGCCTGGGCATGCTCGGCAACCTCACGCCAGCACGCCAGCGCGATGTCGAAAAGCCGCGCGCGACGTTCAGGATCGTCGTAATCCCGATGGGTGAAGATCGCGAACTGCGTACCCATGCCGCCGGCGCCGAGCTCGGCCGAAATTTCGGCAAAGGTCTTGAACCAGTCGACGTAGTAGCGTCGCACGTCGGCATCGGGATGGCCGAAATGATTGAGCCGGCCGTAAGGGCCGGTCATCGCCGAGGTCACGCGCACCCCGGTGCGGTTGAGAGCGGAGCGGAACAGGCGGGTGAATTTAGCGATCGTTGCCGCCGGCCAGCCGGGATTGATGAACTCATGCGTGAGCTGCACGTCGCGGATGCCGATGTCGTAGGCGATCGTATCGATCAGGTCGTCCGGTTCGGCAAAACGGTTGACCAGCGGATTGGTGTTGAGGGACAGCGTAAAGGCCATCAGCCGGCCTTCGCCAGCCGATTCGAACACCAGTCCTCGAACGCTTCTCTTTCCGCGCTGGACAGATGCAGGCCGTGCTTGGTGCGTCGTTCGAGAATATCGGCCGCGGTCTCGGCCCATTCGTGCTCGAGCAGGTAGTTAGCTTCGCGCTCGAAAAAATCCTTGCCGAAGCGCCGGCCCAGTTCGGCGAGCGAACCGGCCGCGCCGACCAGATCACGCGTCCTTGTGCCATAGAGCCGGCCATAATGCTTGACCAGGGAGGCGGGCATCCAAGGATATTCGTGGCCGAGGTCACCGAGGAACTGCTCGAAATCGGCATTGGCGATATCGCCGCCCGGCAGATGCCCTTTCGAGGTCCACGGCTTGCCCATCTTCGGAAAGAACGGGGCGATGCGGTCCAGCGCGTGCTCGGCCAATTTGCGGAAGGTGGTGATCTTGCCGCCGAAGACGGAAAGCAGCGGCGCCTGCCCTGCCGAAGCGTCGAGTTCGAAAATATAATCGCGGGTCACCGCACTCGGATTGTCGGCATTGTCGTCATAGAGCGGCCTGACGCCGGAAAACGAATGAACGACGTCGCCGCGCGCAAGCTGGCGCTTGAAGTAGCGGTTGACCACCTTGATCAGATAATCGATCTCGCCGGCATCCGCGGTCACGTCTTCCGGCCGCCCGTCATAGGGGATGTCGGTGGTGCCGATCAGCGCCAGATCGTTCTGGTAGGGATTGATGAAGATCACGCGCTTGTCGCTGTTTTGGACGAGATAGGCCTGTCGCCCTTCCCAGAATTTTGGCACGACAATGTGGCTGCCCTTGACCAGGCGCACGTTCCGCTTGGAGTTCTGGCCGGCCACGCGGTTGACGATGTCGTTGACCCAGGGACCGCCGGCGTTGATCAGCGCCCGTGCCCGGACTGTGGTCCTGACGCCGGTTCGACCGTCGCGCATCTCCACCGACCACAGGCCGCTTTCGCGACGGGCGGCAATGCAGGCGGTTCGGGTGAATATCCTGGCCCCACGCTCCGCGGCGTCGAGCGCGTTGATGACGACCAGGCGGGCGTCGTCGACCCAGCAGTCGGAATATTCGAAGCCGCGCTTGAAGGCGTCCTTGATCGGCGCGCCTTCGGGTGCGGTGCGCAGGTCCAGCGTGCGGGTGGCCGGCAGCCGCTTGCGGCCGCCAAGATGATCGTAGAGGAACAGGCCGAGCCGGACCAGCCAGGCCGGCCGGTCATCGGGGCTGTGCGGCAGCACGAAGCGCATAGGCCAGATGATGTGCGGCGCGGATTCGAGCAGCACCTCGCGCTCGATCAGCGCCTCCCGCACCAGGCGGAACTCGTAATATTCGAGATAGCGCAAACCGCCATGAACGAGCTTTCCCGATCGCGAACTGGTGCCTTCGGCGAGATCGCCTTTTTCGCAAAGAATGACCGACAGGCCACGGCCCGCCGCATCGCGCGCGATTCCGGCGCCATTGACGCCACCGCCGATGACGAAGAGGTCGACGATTTCGGTTTCACCGTTCATCTCGCTCGATGCCCTGTCGTCAGCATGGATTGACCGGAGGCAGACCGGCGATGAAGCGGCGCACTTCCTCGGCCGCCTGCTCGGCCGCATAAGTCACCGTGCGCACCGACGCGCCGGCGATATGCGGCGTCAGTGTCACGTTCGGCAACTGCAGCAAGGGCCAGTCGGCAGGCACCGGCTCGACGGCGAACGTCTCCAACATGGCACTGCCGATCTGTCCCGAGACGAGCGCCTCGTAGAGTGCATCGTAGTCAACCAGCGGTCCGCGCGCGGTATTGACGAAGATTACGCCTGGCTTCATCCGGGCAATAGCGTCCTTGCCGATGAGGCCGCGCGTCTCTTCGGTGACCCGGGAATGCAGCGTGACCACATCGGAGCGCGACAGCAGATCGTCCAGCGCTACCAGCTCGACGCCGGCATTGCGGTCCTCGACGCTCAACTGCACATAGGGATCGGAGACCAGGATGCGACAGCCGAAAGCACGCAGCAGCCGAACCAGCCTGGTGCCGATATTGCCATAGCCGATAACGCCAACGGTCATTTCGTTGAGCTCGCGGCCGGTGCGGTCGGCGCGGTAGAGATCGCCGCGCCACTCGCCCTTGCGCAAGGCTTCGTGGCCGACGCGGATCAGCCGCGTTTCGGCGAGAATGGCGCCGATGGTGAACTCGGCCACCGCGCTGGCGTTGCGGCCGGGCACATTGACCACCGTGATGCCATGGGCCTTGGCGGCAGCCATGTCGATGTTGATCGGCCCGCCGCGCGACACCGCAACCAGCTTGAGTGTGGGCAGGCGCTGCATCATGGCTTCGGAGAGCGGCGCAAGCTGGGTAACAAAAATTTCGGCATCGCCGATAAAATCGACCACCTCGTCCGGATCGCCGAAATACTCCTTGACCTTGTCGAGGCCGAGCGCCGCATTGCCGAATTGCATCGGCTCGTCGGGCCAAGCGGTCTCAACGGTGCGGATGTCGAGATTGTCGCCGCAGGCCGCCTCGATTTTCTCGCGAAACACGTCCGGAAGCATGAAGCGGTCGCCGATGATCGCAATTTTCTTGGGCATGCTCTTCTCAATTCACGTCGGTTTGCCTGGACGCGGCCAGCGAACGCCAGACCGGCCGCAGCGCCTGGTGCGCCAATGTGTAGGACGGAGCCATCGCCTCATAGGCAGCGGCAAGCTTTCGGTCGCTGGGCTCGGCCGCACGGAGCAACGGTGTGACCCATTCACTGACGCAATCGTCCATCGATGCGTACTGGCCGACGCAGACCGCAGCAATCATTGCGGCGCCCGCCGCACCGGCCTCCTCCCGCTCGCTGGTGCGAATGTCGGCGCCGATCGCAGCACCCAGGATATTGCGCAGCGCCGGGCTCCTGGCCGCTCCGCCGGTCAGGCGGATTTCCTTGGGCAGCGGCCCCATGGCGGCGTAGCAATCGCGTGCCGCGAAAGCCAGCCCCTCGAACACCGCACGAACCATGTCGGCATAGCCGTGCCTGGACGAAATGCCGATGAAGCCGGCCCGGGCATTGGCATCGACGAACGGGCCGCGCTCGCCGGCCTCCGAGACATAAGGCTGGTAGAGCAACGAGCCTGGCTCGGACGACGATATCCACTGGTCGACCAGCGCGATCATCTCGCCATTGGTCCGTGTGATACCTTGCGAGGCGAGAATGCCGGAGGCGAGGCCAAGGACCCAGTCAATATTGAGCGTTGCCGCCATGTTCGACTGCATCTGCGCAAAGACGCCCGGCGCCGGCATCGTCATCGTGTAGCCGGTTGCAGCCTCATTGAGCAGAACCTCCTCCGGCGTTTCGGCAAGCCGCATATGCATTCCGGTGGAGCCAATGATCGAGCATCCCGGCTTGCGCTCGCGATCGAACAGGCCGGCGCCAAGCGCCGTGCAGGCGACATCGACATAGGCCAGAACGACCGGTGTGCCGGCGAGCAGACCGGTGGCTTTGGCTGCTGCCGCCGACAGCGAGGTGCTTTGCCTGGTGCCATCTACGATCGGCGGCAGCAGATGCCGGAGATCGGTGACTCCGAGTACCTCGAGCACATCATCTGAATAGCCGCGCGTGCGGAAGTCGCCGAAGGTAAAGGTGCCCTCGGACGGGTCGGTGGCGCGTTGGCCGGTCAACTTGAAATAGAGCCAGTCCTTGCAGTGGAAGGCCGTCGCTGCATTGGCAAGCATCGCGGGCATGTGGCGCTTCATGAAGACGAACTGCGATCCTTGCTGGCAGGCAGCGAGCCCGCTGCCGGTCTTTTCGAAGCGCAGCCGGTCCTCGGGCCGCGCGCGTATCTCCTCGACGACCGCGGCAGCGCGCGCGTCGAGCCACAGCCAGCCCTTGGCCACCGGCTCACCATCCTTGTCGATCAACCAGGTGCCGTCGCCCTGCCCGGTCACGGCGATGGCAATGGTCCGGCTGGCGAGGTCCGGCACCTTGTTGGCAAGCTCGCGCAAGGTCGTCGCGGTATCGGCCCAGGTGCGTGTCAGGTCCTGCTCGGCGCCGCCGCCCGGCAGTGTCTCGTACTTGTTGGGCAGCGCGGCGGCCGCGATCTGCCTGCCCGCCGTGTCGAAGGCGACGGATTTGATGACAGACGTGCCGGCGTCGACGCCGATCAGCACATCCCGCATCAGGCAAGCTCCGTGCCGTGCGAAATGGCGTCACCGCTCGCCTGATCGAAGACGTGCAGGTTTTTTGGATCGATGCTGACCTTGATCGGCGCCCCGAGCTCCAGGCGGGTCCGGTCATGCTCGACCAGAACCAGCGAACCGCCGGCGAAATCGGCGGCGATATGGGTCTGATCGCCGAGCCATTGATTGGCCGAAACCGTGGCCGGCACGCCGTCCTTGGAGCGGCGGACAGCATAAGGCCTGACGCCGATGACGACGCGCTGCCGGTTGAGCAATTCGTCGCGAACCGGGCCGCTGAAGGCATCCTTGTCGTAGTCGAGCGAAAGCCCGTCGGGCAGCTTGAGACTGATCTTGCCGTCAGTCGTGCCAACATAGGCTTCGAAGACATTCATTGGCGGCTCGCCAACGAAGGTGCCGGTGAACAGGTTTGCCGGCCGCTCCTTGATCCTGTCAGGCGTATCGAACTGCTGCAGCACGCCGCCTTCCATGACGGCGATACGGTCGGCCAGCGCATTGGCCTCCGTCTGATCGTGGGTGACCAGGATCGCGGTCAGGCCGCGCTCCTTGATGAAGTGCTTGATGCGGCCGCGCAGCACAGCGCGAAGCTGCGGCTCGAGTTGGCCCATCGGCTCGTCCAGCAGGTGCAGGTTGGCTTCGCGGATCAGCGCCCGGCCGAGGCTGGCGCGCTGCTGCTGGCCGCCGGAGATCGAGCTCGGATAGCGCTCGAGAATGTCCTCTATCTCAAGCAGCTTGGCGATATGAGCAACCTTTGCATCGACCGCGCTCTTAGCCAGCCTGGCAGCCTTGAGGGCGAAGGCCATGTTCTCGCGCACGGTCAGCGGCGGGTAGAGCGAATAGCCCTCGAAGGCCATCGCGACGTTGCGCTTGACCGGCGGCAACGTGTGCACCTTGCGGCCGGCAACCGAGATTGTGCCGCGCGAGACCTCTTCGAAGCCTGCGATCATGCGCAATGTCGAGGTCTTGCCGCAGCCGGATGAGCCGAGCAGTGCCACGATCTCGCCATTGGCGATTTCCATCGTCAGGTTCTTGACGGCGTGCACGCCGCGGTCGATCGGACCGTAGAACTTGTCGACGCCCGAAATGGTGATTGCGCTCGGGCTCATGCCGCTTCTCCACTGCGCAAATTGACGACATTTTTCGAGCCGATGCGCTCGCCGCTTGCACGATCGAACAGCAGGGCGCTTTTGCTGTCGACAGCGATATGCGCCCTGCCCTCGGATTGACCCGGTATCCCGGACGGACGCGAGACCAGGATTTCACGGCCTCGCACGGTGCGCACCAGTGTGACGATCTTCTCGTTGAGCGGCGTCTCGGCCTCGACCGTCACCGGGATGGCGCCGGACGTGCCTTCGTCAACAAAGGCCAGCGCCTCCGGCCGCAAGCCGATCACGCAGTCACGGCCGACCGCCGCCTCATGCGCGCCGGCCAGATGGACCTGGACATTGGACAGGCCGACATAGACGCCCTTGGCATCCCGGGACGGCTTGACGTCGAGCAGGTTGATGGTCGGGTCGCCGAACAGTCGGGCGATCTCGACGTTGGCCGGCTCGCGATAGATCTGTTCGGGCGTGCCGAGCTGTTTCACGACGCCTTGCGACATCACTGCGATGCGATCGCCAAGCGCCATCGCTTCCTTGTAGTCCTGGGTGACGTAGACAACGGTTGCGCCACGATCGGCGAGCAGTCTTGGCAGTTCGAGCCGCATTTCGAAGCGCAATTTGGCATCGACGTTGCGCAAGGGATCGTCGAGCAGCAGAAGCGGCGGCGAGCCGACCAGGGCGCGGGCAAGCGCGGTGCGCTGCTTCTGGCCGTTGGACAGCGCCCGCGGCTTGTGGCTGAGCACATGGCCGATCTTCAACAGCTTGCCGACGCTCTCGACGCCGGCCTTGATCGCGCCCTGCGACGAATGCTTCGCCTGCAGCGGCGTGGCGATGTTGTCGAAGGCCGTCATATGCGGGAACAGCGCGAAGTTCTGGAATGCCATGCCGACGCCGCGGAACTCGGCGTCGACGTCGGTCATGTCCTCGCCGCCGATAAGGATCTGTCCCTCGTCGGGGTCGATGACGCCGGCGACCAGCCGCAATAGCACCGTCTTGCCGGCGCCGGACGGCCCGAACAGGACCAGCGTTTCGCCGTCAGCGACGGTCAGCGACAGATTATCGAGAACGGTCTGGCTTTTGTAGCGCTTGACGATGTTTCGCAGTTCGAGGCTTGCCATCGGACTATCCTTTCACCGCGCCAAGCGACAGGCCTTCGACGAGATAACGCTGCGCATAAAGCGCGAGCGCCAGCGTCGGCGTGATCGACAGCACGATCGCGGCTGAGATCTGGCCGTACTGGATGCCGGAGGAGGTGATGAACGCCAGCGCGCCGACCGTCACCGGCTGCTTGTCGGCCGAGGCGAGCACCAGCGCAAAGACGAAATTGTTCCAGGCGAAGATGAAGGCGAGCAGGCCGGCAGCGGCAATGCCCGGCCCGGCGAGCGGCAGCGCGATCTTGCGGAAGGTGGCAAACCAGGAATGGCCGGCAATGCGGTAGGCGTATTCGATGTCGGCCGGAATATCCTCGAAATAGCCGCGCACGATCCACAGGATTAGCGGCAGGCAGATCAGCTGGTAGACCCAGATCAGCCCGATATAGGTGTTGGCCAGCCCGAGCTTCTGGAAATAGAGGGTGAGCGGCAAAAGCACCAGCAGCGCCGGCGCGAACCGGAACGACAGCAGCGTGAACGCGATGTCCTCCGAGCCACGGAATTTGTGCCGTGCAAAGGCATAGGCTGCGGGAACGCCGAGCAGCAGCGCGACGGCAACCGAGGTGACCGACAGGAAGACGGAATTCCAGAGATTGCGCATGAAGGCGATGTCGAGCGTGCCGGCTGCCGTCATCAGCTTGCCTGTGATCAAGGCGGTGTAGTTGGCGAGCGTCGGCTCGAAGACAAGCTGCGGCGGGATCCGCAGGATTGTCTCGTTGGTCTGGAACGACATCATCAGGATCCAGACGATCGGGAACATGAAGAAGATCACGACCAGCGCCAGGGCTATGCCACGCAGGATGCGTTCGAGAAGGGAGGTGTGTTCCATGCCAGCCTCCTATGCATGGCCACGGGCGCGTTCGCGCAGCCGCAGCCAGTTCTTGATGAAAATGTTCGAGAGGAAATAGGTGATCGCCCACAGGATGATCATCAGTGCTGCCGAGCGGCCGACATTGGTCGACTGGAAGAAGTTGAGATAGGCCTCCACCTGGAAGACGGTCAGCGTATCGCCCGGCCCGCCTTGGGTCATGGCGTAGATGATGTCGAACTGCTGGATTGAATCGAGCAGGCGGAACAGCGTCGCTGTCAGGATGTAGGGGGTCAGCATCGGCAGGGTGATGCGGAAGAAGACGAAGCTGCGCGGCACGCCGTCGAGTGCTGCCGCCTCGAAGGGCTGCGTCGGCAGGCTGCGCAGTCCGGCAAGCAGCAGGATCATGATGAAAGGCGTGTAGACCCAGATGTCGACAAGGACGACGGTGAGCAATGCCGTCGACGGAGACGAGGCCCAGCGGAAATCCTGCAGCCCGATTAGGCTAGCGAGATAGCTGAGCACACCGAAGCCGGGATTGGTCATCAGCTTCCACATCAGCGCGGCGAGCGCCGGCGCCGTCATCAGCGGCATCAACAGCATTATCGAGATGAAGTTGTTTAACGTCGAGCGCTTCTGCAGCAGCATGGCGATGCCGAGACCGAGAAGCAGCTCGAGCACGACGGTGATGCCGGCGTAGAGCAGCGAAATCTCCAGCGTGTTCCAGAACTTCGGGTCGGTGAAGAAGGAGATATAGTTGTCGCCCCAGTTGAACTGCCGCGCCCAGGGTTGGCTCAACCGGTAGCGCTGGAACGAATAGACCACCGAGGTCAGGAACGGGATCAGGATTCCGATGCAGACCAGCAGGGCAGGCAGGCTGAGGAGGTAAGGCAGCACACGCTTGCTGATCCTAAAGCCCGACGGCCTGTTTCTTTGTATTGTCGCCGCAGTCATCTGCTGCTCCGTCATCCTGTTGCTTCGCCGTCCCGGCCGCCCAAGGGAGCAAGGCGGCCGGTCGGGCGAGCAGGCGGCACCTTTCGGGACCGCGTCGCAAACGATCACATCTCAAAGGCTGGCCCGCGACGGGCCAGCCTTTGCCGCGCCTTAGCCGAGCCCGGCTTCCTTGAGCTGGCCGTTGATGCTCTCGGCCAGCTTGTCGAGGCCCTCGTCGACCGGCACTTCCTTGGCCACCATCTTCTGCAGCGTCGCCGCCCATTCGGTGGTGAGATCGAAGAACAGCGGCTGCGGAGTGAACTTGATGCTGGCGCCCGGCGCCGAGACGTCGAACATCTCGACATAACCGGGATAGCTCTTGTTCAACTTGTCCCGGAACATCTGGTCGTTCCAGACCGACTGGCGGACCGGATTGACGAAGTCCATCTTGGTCGCACCGAACAGTGCATGCTCGGGTCCGGATGCCCATTGCATGAAGTACCAGGTGGCGTCCTTGTCCTTGGAGAAGTTGGACATCGACAACGACCAGATCCAGATATTGGGCGTCGGTGCCTTGGCGGCGGGATTGGCCTTGAACGCCGCGAAGGCGAGCTTGCCGGCCATCTTGTTATCGCCGCCATTCATGAAGTAGCCGAGAATGTCGGCATCGTAGATCATCGCCGAGGCGCCTGCACCGAGATCGGTGCCGACCTGGTACCAGGTGTAGGTCGACCAGTCCTTCGGGCCGCTCTCCTGAATCATCTGGACCCACTGTTTGTGGAAAGCCTTGGATTCGGCGGTGCTCATTGCGGCCGACAGCTTGCCGTCAGCCGAGACGTTCAGGTCCTTCTGGTCGAAATTGGCGTAGGCCGACAGGAAGCCCGGGTGGATCGTTGCCCAGGAGCGCGAGCCGCGCACGCCGATGCCGTAGACGCCACCGCCGACGTCCTTGGTGAGCTTCGCCGCCGTAGCGACCATCTCATCCATATTGCCGGGAACGCTGACGCCGACCTTGTCGAACATGCCCTTGTTGTAGGTGATGTTGTTCTGTTCGAAGCCCCACGGAATGCACCACTGCTTGGCGTCGTCGGAACCGAGCACTCCGCCAGGCTGGCCGTTCCAGGCGCAGGACTTCCTGACGCCTGGCAGGAAGTCGTCCCAGGCATATTTCGGGTTGGTCTTGGCCGGATCCTTGATCCATTCGTTGAGGTCGGTGATCCAGCCGGCCGGGCCGTAGGTCCAGGTCATGTAGGCGCCGGTCATGAAGGCATCGTATTCGGGCGAGCTGGCCGACAGCGCGGCGGTAACCTTGTCGAAATAGACGTCTTCGGGGAACACGTCATAGACGACATTCATGCCGGTCAACTGCTTGAAATTGTCGAGGTTGGCGATCATCGCATCGGCGTAAGGATGCTTATTGAGCAACAGCTTGATGGTCTTGCCCTTGTGCGCCTGCCAGTCGAAATCAGCCGCCAGGGCGCGGGTCTGCCCGAAATTGAGCAGTGTGCCGGCGGTGCTGGCGGCAAGGCCCATTGCACCGAGGCCCTTGATCAGCCCACGGCGGTCGACTTGTCCACGCAGGAACGCGTCGATGAGGTCTTTCTCTTTCTCATGCATTTCTCTTCTCCTCCACAGGGTAGTTTCAACGAAATGGTTGCCGGCTACCCGACCGGCGTCTGTTCCACGAGCGATCGCGCCGTCCGCTCGTCGGTTATCAAGCCTTTGAGATAACGGCCCTCCAGCACTGACTTGATGGCGCGAACCTTCACCTTGCCGCCGGCGACGGCGACAATCCTGCGGTTGCTGATGTCTTCGCGCGCCAGCGCCAGCGCCCGGTCGGAAAGCGTCGTCGCAACGGCCTTTCCGGCGTCGTCGAAGAAATGCCCGAGCAGTTCGCCGACGCCGCCATTGCGGCGGATCTCCTCCATCTCGCCCTTCTCGATCATACCGGTGGCGACAAGCGAGGCCTCACGCTCGGCGGTGCCGATGCCGGCGATAAGCAAGTCGGCGGACTTGGCGAGGTCGAAGACATCGCTGACGCCCTTCTGCCCGAGCAACACGGTTCGATCCTCGACCGTGTTGGCGAACATCGGTACGGGCATCACATAGGCCTCCGCACCGGTCCGTTCGGCGACGCGGTGGATGACGTCATGCGGATTGGCCGAGAACTTGCGCGTCAGGCCGCCAAGCAGCGAGACGAAACGGATCCGGCCGGCCGATATGCGCGGCAGATACTCCACGCAGGCGGCAAGCGTGCGGCCGTGGCCGACGCCGATCAGCGCCTCTTCGCCGCGTTCGATCTCGCGCTTGAGAAACTGCGCGCCGGCGATGCCGAGCGCCTTGAGCGGCAGGTCTTCGGCATCGAAGTCCGGAACCACCTCGCAATAGTCGAGGCCGTAGCGGCCGGACAACTCGTCCTCAAGCTCCACGCATTCGGAGACTTCGCCGTCGATATAGACTTTGACCAGGCCTTCCTGATTGGCCTTGGTGATCAAACGATGCGCCTTGAGGCTGGTCAGGCCGAGCCGCTTGGCGACCTCCGACTGGGTCAGGCCGCCGGCATAGTGAAGCCAGGCGGCACGGGCTGCCATACCTGTCTCATCGTCGCGCAGCAGGCCGTTGCCAAAACCAACCATTTCCGCCCTTTGATATTTTTATCAGTTGCTGCAAAATTTTTCACAAGGCGTCGCCCGAGTCAAGCAACCGCTGCGTTTAAATCGCCGACCAGGAGCTTGCGGGCCGGGGTCGATAGGGCCGCGCTACCCAACGGGCAAGAAATCACACCAACCGCGCGCCATTTAAAACGTTTGTAATTTCGCTTGAAGTGATTACAAACGTTTCAAACTTCGTTCGGGAGGAACGATGCCGGCCCGCGTTACCACCCTCAAGGAACTTGCTGCGCAGCTCGGCCTGTCAATCACCACCGTTTCGCGGGCCCTTGCCGGCCACGAGCAGATCGCCTTGAAAACGCGCCAACGTGTCACCGAGGCCGCGCGCCTGGCCGGCTATGTGCCGAATACCGCAGCCCGCACGCTGGTCTCCGGCCGCAGCGGCTTTGTCGGCATGGTGCTGCCGATCCGCGGCCCCAATCTGGTCGATTCCTTCCTCGGCGAATTCGTCACAGGGCTCGGCGAAGGGCTGGTTTCGCACGGCTCCGACCTGATCCTGGCCGCAGCGGCGCAGGGCCAGTCGGAACTTTCCGTGCTTCGCCATGTCGTCGAATCGGGCCGCGCCGACGGGGTCGTCGTCACCCGTATCGCCGAGGTCGACGAGCGGCTTGCCTATTTGCGCCAACGCAATTTCCCGTTCGTCGCGCATGGCAGGCTGCTCGACGGCGACTTTGCCTACCATTGGCTCGATACCGATGGCGCACATGCTTTCGGCGAAGCCTTCGACATGCTCTACGACCTCGGACACCGGCATTTCGGCCTGGTGACGATTTCCGAGCCGATGACGTTTCGCCATCTTAGGCAGGATGGGCTCGCCGCCGCGATCGCCCGCCGGGGCGATCCGTCGGTCAGGCTCGATGTGGCGACGGCGCCGCGTTTCGATCGCGGTGCCCGCATCCAGGCGATCAACCGGCTGCTGCACGCTGCCGAGCGGCCGACGGCCATTGTCGCGCTGTTCGACGAGCTGGCGCTGACTGTGATGGAAGAGGCGGGGCGCGCCGGACTTGCCATTCCTCGCGACCTGTCGGTGATCGGCTTCGACAACATAGCCGCCTCCGCCTATGCGCCGCCGGGGCTGACCACTTTCGACGCCTCGATCCGCCAGTGCGCGCGCGAGATCGGCGAGATGCTGCTGACCGTCATCGGCGACAGGCCGACCACGCCGCTGACGCGGCTGGTGCGGCCGACACTTGTCTCGCGGGCAAGCCATGGCCCGGCACCTACAGGACGGAACTGACGCCTTAGCGGCGCACAACCAGGGAGGAAGATGACGATGAATGCGTTGAGGACATTGGCAGGTGCGGTGCTGGCGTTGTCGCTTGCTGCCGGCGCAGCACAAGCCCAGCAGGTGCTGTTCTGGTCGACACAGGCGCGACCAGTGGAAGAGACACAGAAGATGCGCAGCGAAGTGCTGAAGGGGTTTGACGGCCAGGTCGACTATCAGGTCGCCGAGGACGGGCCCTGGCTCACCCGCCTTCAGGCCGAACTGCAGGCCGGCTCCGGCACCATAGGCGTGCTCGGCGGCCTGCACGGAGACTTCTCCACCGTCGGCGCGAACCTTGTCGATCTATCCGGCGTCGATCTCGGTGGCGTCAGGGTCAACGAGACCTACAAGAAGCTCGGCATGCTCGGCACCGGCGAGCAGAAGTACCTGCCATGGATGCAGGCCACCTTTCTGATGGCGGCCAACAAACAGGCGCTGCAATATCTGCCGGCCGGCACCGATCTCAACACCATCACTTATGACCAACTGATCGAGTGGGCGAAAAACATCGCGGAAAAGACTGGTTCACCCAAGTTCGGTTTTCCGGCCGGCCCGAAAGGGCTGAAGCATCGTTTCTTCGAGGGTTTTCTCCTTCCGTCTTATACCGGTTCGATGGTGACCAAGTTCCGCTCGGCGGAGGCCGAGACGGCGTGGAACAAATTCAAGGAGTTGTGGCAGTACACCAACCCGAATTCGACCAACTATGCCTTCATGCAGGAGCCGCTGCTGACCGGCGAAGTCTGGGTGGCATTCGACCACGTGGCGCGGCTTGCCGACGCCTTTAACCAGAAACCCAATGACTTCGTCGCCTTTCCGGCGCCGGCTGGCCCGGCAGGCCGCGGCTACATGCCGGTGGTGGCCGGTGTCGCTATCCCGAAGACCTCGCCTGACATGGACAAGGCCAAGGCGCTGGTCGCCTATATGCTGAAACCGGAAACCCAGATCGCGACGCTGAAGGCGACAAACTTCTTCCCCATCGTCAACGTCAAGCTGCCCGACGACATGCCGGCCTCGGTGAAGGCTTTCAGCCCAGTGATCGCCACCATGACAGCAGCTCCCGATGCGTTGCCGGCGCTGCTGCCGATGGGACTTGGCGGCCTCAGCGGCAAGTTCAATCAGATCTACACCGACAGCTTCGAGCGCATCGTGCTCGGCGGCGAGGATGTGCACGGCGTGCTCGACGAACAGGCGACGGCGCTGAAAGCGATCATCGAACAGGCGAAGGCGCCGTGCTGGGCGCCCGACAAGCCATCGCAAGGCGCCTGCCCGGTCGATTAGGAATCCTCCCTGGGCGTCCGGATTTCCAGCGCGCCGGGCGCCCACCCTTTTTTCAAGCGTCGAATAGAGAGCGCTCCATGCACGGCAAGGCCCTTCCCTATCTGCTGCTGATGCCGGCGACGCTGTTCCTCTGCGTCTTCTTCCTCTACCCGTTCGCGCTGGTCGCCTTCGAGGCGTTCACCCGCGACGGCGGTTTTACGCTCGACAATTTCCGCACCATGGCGGGCAGCTGGAAGTTTCCGGTCACTGTCCGCAATACGCTGCTGCTGAGCGCCATCGTCGTGCCGATCCAACTGGTGATGGCGCTGCTGATGGCAACGGTGGTGTCGCGGCTTGAAACCGGGCGCAGCACCGCGCTTTACATCTTCGCTATTCCGCTCGGCATCTCCGATCTCGCCGCCGGGCTGATCTGGCTCGCCATCTTCGACCAGTCCGGCTTCCTGAACACCTTGCTCTCCAATCTCGGCGTCATCCACAGGCCGGTTATGTTCCTCGGCTACCAGAGCAAGCTGACGATCTTCATCGCCGTGGCGCTGGCCGAGATCTGGCGCGCGACCGCCATCATGATGGTCATTCTGGTCGCCGGCATGGGGCTGATCCCCCGGGAATACTACGAGGCGGCGGAGGTTTTTGGCGCTAGCCCGTGGAAGCGCTTCATCAAGATCACGCTGCCTCTGCTGCGCCCAAGCCTGCAGACGGCGATCATCCTGCGCGTCATCCTTGCCTTTGAAGTCTTCGCCGTGGTTGCAGCACTCGGCGGCACCAATCTGCCGGTGCTGATGGGCGAGACCTACAATTGGCAGTTCACGCTGCAGGACCGCAATGTCGCCGCCGCCATGGCGCTGTTCATCCTCGCCATCTCGATCGGTTTCACGCTGTTCTTCCTGCGGGTGCTGCGTGTGCCGAAGGAAGCGCGGATATGAGCACGGTCGCGGAGCTCCCGATCGCGGCGCCTGAGGCCCGCAAAGCCGGCAACTGGTTGCTGGTCGCCACCGTCATCCTGCTTTGCGTCTGGGTGCTGCTGCCGATCTATCTGTTGATCGTCAACGCGCTGTCGTCGCCGGAAGAGGTGACCGCCTTTCCCAAGCGCTTCTTCCCGTCATTCGATTTCGGCAGCCTTTCTTTCTTCATCAATTTCGCTGGTGTTGCCAAGGCGCTGTGGAACTCCGTTCTCGTCGCCACGCTGACGATGCTGCTCTCGATCGGCTTCGGCGCACCCGCGGGCTACGCGCTGTCGCGCTTCGATTTTCCAGGCAAGGAAACGTTCCGTTTCCTCGTGCTGATGACCCGCGCCTTCCCGCTGCCGCTGCTGGCGCTGCCGCTGGCGGTGATGTTCATCCGCACCGGCCTCGACGATACCGCGATCGGGCTGGCGCTGGTCCACACCACGCTGGCGCTGCCGTTTGCCGTGCTGATCACCTTCTCGCTGTTCTCCGGCATCCCAGTCGAGCTGGAGGAAGCTGCCTGGACGCTGGGCTGCACGAGATTGCAGGCATTCCGAAAAGTCATTCTGCCGCTGGCGCTGCCGGGCATCGCGGCGTCGGCGGTGTTTGCCTTCACCATCTCCTGGAACGAGGTGTTTGCCGCCGCAGTGCTCACCATAGAGAACCGGACGCTGACCGCCTTCCTGCTGCAGAGCCTCGGCGAGTCGCCGCTCTACCTCAAATTTGCCGGTGGCGCGGCACTGGTCATTCCGGCGCTGATCTTCATCTTCGCCGTCCGCAAATATTTGTTCGCCATGTGGGGGATCGCCAATCGATGACGCGCACAAAAGAGAACGCCGATGGCTGAGATCGTCATCAAGCAGGTGGCAAAACGTTTCGGCGGCTTCACCGCACTGCATTCGATCGACCTGACCATCACCGACCAGGAATTCATGGTGCTGCTTGGCGCCTCGGGCTGCGGCAAGACCACGCTGCTGAGGATCGTCGCCGGGCTGGAAACGCCAAGCCAGGGCGAGGTCTGGATCGGCGGCCGTCGCGTCGACCATCTGCCGCCGCGCGACCGCGGCATCGCCATGGTGTTCCAGAATTACGCGGTCTTTCCGCACCTGACGGTATTCGAGAACATCGCCTTCGGCCTGCGCATGAAGAAGCTGCCGCAGCAGGAGGTCGACGGGCGCGTCAACCGCACCGCGGAGCTCATGCATATCGAGCAACTTTTGAAGCGCTATTCAGGCCAGCTTTCCGGCGGCCAGCGCCAGCGTGTGGCCGTCGCCCGCGCGCTCGCCATGGAGCCCGATGTGATCCTGATGGACGAGCCGCTATCGAACCTCGACGCGCTGCTCAGGCTCGAAATGCGCGCCGAGCTCAAGGGCGTGCTGGCGGCGTCCAAGACCACCACCATCTACGTTACCCACGACCAGGTCGAGGCGATGAGCCTTGCCGACCGCATCGCCGTCATGCATCAGGGCCGTATCGTCCAGGCGGCCTCGCCGGTAGAGGTCTACCGCAATCCGGCGGCCCGCTTCGTCGGCTCCTTCATCGGCAACCCGCCGATGAATTTCATCCCGGCGACGAAGACTGCGAACGGCAACTGGACCGTCGCCGGGGTGACGCTGCCTGGCCCCAAATCGGACAAGCAGACAATAGAATTCGCCATTCGCCCCGAGGATGTGGACGCCGGCAACGAAGGTATTAACGCCACCGTGCGCGTCGTCGAGCCGCTCGGACCGCACACGCTGGTCACCTGCGATGTCGAGGGCGGCCTGTTTCGCGCCATTCTCGAATCGAACGCCACGGTCGCCGTCGGCGATCACTTGCGGCTTTCGCCCAAACCCGATCGCATCCGCTGGTTCGATCCCGAAACCACGAACGCCCTTTGATCCTCCCTTCGATCCTGAAAGTACGAACGCCCCGATGATATCTCTTGCCATTGACGAAACCATCGCCCGCGCCGTCGAGGTGCTCAGGGAAAATGACCAAGGCACCTATACCATACCGACCAAGGGCCTCTACCCGTTCCAGTGGAATTGGGATTCCTGCCTGACCGCCCTCGGTCTTGCCCACTATGACGAGGCCCGAGCCTGGACCGAGATCGACACGCTGTTCGCTCACCAGTGGCCGGACGGCATGGTGCCGCACATCGTCTTCCACGTCTGGAGCGACGGCTATTTCCCCGGGCCGGAGGTCTGGCGAACGGACCGCCCGACCGCCACCTCGGGCATCACCCAGCCGGCAGTCGCCGGCTTTGCCGTGCGCCGTCTGTTCGATCAGGCCAAGGACAAGAAACTGGCGGCCGAGCGCGCCCGTGCGCTGCTGCCGAAAATCGATGCCTGGCATCGCTGGTTCTACGAAAATCGCGACCCGAACGGCGAAGGGCTGGTCGCCATAATTCACCCATGGGAGTCCGGCCGCGACAACTCGATCGACTGGGACGAGGCGTTCGAGCGCGTGCCGACCGAAGGCGTCGAGCCCTACACCCGCCGCGACATCCTGCACGCCGACCCTGCGCATCGACCGACCAGGGCCCAGTACGATCGCTATATCTGGCTGCTGCAGCATTTCCGCGAACTTGGTTGGGACAACACCCGGCTGCACGATGCCTCGCCCTTCCAGGTCGTCGATCCCGGCTTCAACGCCATCCTCATCCGTTCCGCCGCCGACCTTGCCGATCTCGCCGATACACTTGGCGAAACCGAAATCGCAGAAGCCAATCGCGCCCGTGCCGAAAAGGGGCTTTCGACGATGGAACGGCTGTGGAGCGACACACATGGCCAGTACATTTGTTTCGACCGAGTGGCCGGAAAGCTCGTGGACAGCGCGTCGGTCGGCGGCATTCTGCCGGTGTTTTCGGCCATTCCGGAAAGCCGGGCAGCGGCCATCGCTGCAACGATCGAGCGCATCGCCGGCAAAGCGCGTTACATCGTCCCCTCGCACGATCCTGGCGATGGACGCTTCGACCCAAAGCGCTACTGGCGCGGCCCGGTCTGGCTGGTGGTCAACTACATGATCGCCGACGGCCTTGCCGCCGCCGGCCACAGCCAAATCGCACAACGGATCACGCAATCCAGTCTCGACCTGATCGCCGAGAGCGGTTTTGCCGAATATTACGGTCCCCTCAGCGGCGAGCCGCTCGGCGGCAATCGGTTCACCTGGACCGCGGCGATGGTGATCGAGTTCCTGAAGGGCAGAGCCTGAACGCCTCCGCCTGGGCCGCCGGCTACCAAAGCCCGTTCTGTCTGCCGAATAATAGTCGACCCATCTTCGTCTGAGGCATGTCCTGGCCCATCAAACAGGGCCAAGGCATGCCCAATCTTCACCATGCCAGAGCTATAATAATTCTTCACAAACCGCTATCTATACTGCGTCGGGGCGGGGAGAAGCGCGGCTTGGAATTCGATCTGAAGACCATTGAGGCGCTTGCTCCCGATCAGGCGTCGCTGAGCGCCGCCTCCAAGCTCACCAAACGAACGAACTGGCCGCGGCTCGAGCGGAATGAGCAGCAGGCGCTCATCTGGGGTGAGTGCCAGGGCTCCGGCTCCAATCCTTATCGAGTGGTGGTCGACACGGGTGATCACGGCTACAAATGCACCTGCCCTTCGCGCAAATTCCCATGCAAGCACACGCTGGCCCTGATGTGGATCGCTGCCACCGCGCCAGCCAGTTTTGCCGCTGCCGATACGACGCCTGAATGGGTGAATGACTGGCTTGGCCGGCGCCGGAAGACGGCGTCACAGCCGGTGCAGCAACCGGCACCGGGCGCGGAAGCCAAGAGCATTGGCGAAGCCGCACGGGCGGACGAGAGCGCCGCCGTTGAAGATAACGCAACGGTCGAGCGTCGCGAGGCGGCGCAGCGCAAGCGGGCGGAAAGCACACGAGAAGCAGTGTCCGCTGGGCTCGATGAGCTTGACCAGTGGATTGCCGACCAGTTACGGCTCGGTCTGTCCGGATTTGTCGACGCCAGCAGCGACCGTTGCCGGCGGATTGCTGCGCGGCTGGTTGATCTGAAGGCAGCGGCGCTCGCCGGCCGTATCGACGAGATTCCGTCGCGGCTGATGGCGCTGCGCAGCGAAGAACGACCGGATGCGGCGATCCGCGAACTCGGCAAGCTCGTGCTGCTGGCCAAGGCCTGGCGGTCGGCGCCCGACGATCCCGAGCTGAAGCGGCTTGTATCGACATCCGAAACCCGCGAACAGGTGCTGGCCAATCCCGATGCAATGCAAGTCGAAAGTCTCTGGGAGGTTGTCGGCGAGAAGATCGAGACCCGGCGCGATGGTTTGGTCAGCCATTCGACATGGCTGCTCGATCTGAAAAGCTCCACACCACAATTTGCCCTGCTGCTCGATTATTTTCCCGCATCGGCCGGACGCCGATCCAACGCCTTCTCGCCAGGCGATCGCTTCAATGCCCGGTTGGTCTTTTATCCATCACGCCGGCCACTCCGGGCGCTGGTGGCAGAACGCATGGGCGACGTGGCATCGGGCCCGTGGCCCGATTTTACCCCGGGCGTCGCCAAGGATCCGCTGGCTGCGCATGTGTGCCATCAGGATGCCGCTCCTGGCTCACAGATAGCCCTCTCATGCTGCCGCCTGGTGCGATCCTGGTCGACGATCGGGGCGCAGCCTGGTGGCAGGCCGCCGATGATCCGCAAGGTCTCGCCTTGCCGATCAGTGGCGCCGTCAATCAGACATTGCTCGGCCTCGACCTTGCCGCCACGGCAGCGCTCTGGGACGGCGCTCGGCTTGACCTTCTGGCGGCTCAAAGCGGGTTCGGGAGGCTTGACCTGTCGTGAATGAGGGCGAGCAAACAGGCCTGGCGACCATGCGCGATTGTTGGATCACCGGCGGAGCCACCTTCGATCTGGCTCCGGCCGCCTGGAAGGCAATCGCAGGCGGCGCAAGTCCCGACGAGCAGGAGCGCCGGCTCCTGGCAATTGCAGCGCAAGCGCTCGACGTCGCCTTGCGGCCGGCGGCGCCGAAGACGCTCAAGCGGCGGCCGCCGCTGCCCGGGCTTGCCTTGCCAATGCTGCCGGAGCGGTTGCGGCCGCTTTTGCGCGCCGCCCTGAAACAAGCCGCCGACGCAAGGCGCAAGACGCGCGTGGTGACGCTTGTCGCCAGCCGCGGCTTCGTGCTCCACCCAATGGACCGGATGCCCTCGCCGGACCAGAACAGCCCGGATGTCTACGCTCCATGGATCGACTGGCAAGCCAGCGTGGATGGAGAAAGACATACCCCGCAAGAGAAACTCACGGCGGAAAATCGGGATGAGTTCTACCCCGCCGCGCGCCGCATCGCGCTGGCCGATATGCGCCGGCGCGAACCGGCCGCGGCGCGAATGCTGATCGAGGCCAAGGCCTCGGGCGAACCTGCGGAGGTCAGGCTTGCGCTCATCGAACTTATGCGCTTCGGCCTCAATGCCGAGGACGCGCCGTTCCTGAAAAGCCTTGCCACCGACCGTTCCGGCAAGGTGCAGGATCTGGCTGGCCGGTTGCTGGCAAGGTTGGGCGAGCACGGCCATTCGAGCGAAGGCGGGGCGGAGGATCCAGCAGTCGAACTCGCCGTCTTCATCGGCGAAGGCAAATCCGGCTTCATCCGCCGCCGAACCACCTACACGCCGGCGAAACTCAAATCCCCGGCGCAGGAAAAGCGCCGCGCCGAATTGTTCGAGACCTGCAATCTGGTCGACCTCGCCAGACGGTTCGGCATCACGGAACCCGAATTCATCGGAGCCTGGCAGTTCGGCGCCGACAACAACGCTGATATCCTGATCGCCCGAATGGTCGCCGCTTCTGGGAGCGACGCGGCGGTGACGCATATGGCGGACACGCTTGTCACCGAAGGCGGCAAACCGGCGCTGTTCGTGTTGCACCTTGTGCCGCGTCTGGACAGCCGCAGGAAACGGGCTCTCGTCCGGCTGATCCTCAAGCAAGCAAATTACCTCAGCGCGATCAATCTGGCGGAAGGCATTGATGCTGGCTGGCTGGAATGGGACGATCTTTCGAACGGGTCAGCTCTTCCCGCTTTGCGTTCCGCCGTTGCGGGAAACGACGAAGCCGTGCGGCGGGGCGCTGACGATATACTGGAAACGATCGGCTACCTTGCCACAGCGACCACAGCGGCCAAATTGATCGACGAGGTCGTCGCTGCCGGTATGCCGCCCGCCGCCCCATCACTCAGTGTCCTGCGTCTCAACGCGGCGCTGGCCGAACATCAGTCTCGAACCGACACATGATCAATCCGGAGAATTCATATGAACGCTGCCATCCGTCTCCCGGTCGAGCAGGCCTATGCCTCTGAATTGCAGGCGCTGGCGCGCGGTGACGACAGGCAAAAACCTGCCGGCTGGAGCCTGTCGCCACAGGCTGTGCTGACCTATCTGCTCGGCGGCAAGGCTAGCGACGGCACACTGATAACCCCGAAATATGTCGGTCGCCGCCGGTTGATGGAAACCGCGGTAGCGACGCTCGCCACCGACCGTGCACTCTTGCTGCTCGGCGTTCCCGGAACCGCCAAGTCCTGGGTATCTGAACATCTTGCCGCCGCCATCATGGGCGACTCGACGCTGATCGTGCAGTGCACGGCCGGCACCGACGAGAACCAGATCCGCTATGGCTGGAACTATGCGCAGCTGCTGGCAAAAGGCCCGAGCCAGGAAGCGTTGGTGCCGACGCCGCTCTACCGAGCCATGCAGAACGGCAAGCTCTGCCGGCTGGAGGAACTGACCCGCATGGGCTCGGACGTGCAGGACACGCTGATCACCGTGCTTTCCGAAAAGATGATGCCGATCCCGGAATTGAACACCTCGATCTACGCCCAGCGCGGCTTCAACATTATCGCCACGGCAAACAACCGCGACAAAGGTGTCAACGAGCTCTCCTCGGCGCTCAAGCGTCGCTTCAATGTCGTGGTGCTGCCATTGCCGGAAGACATGGCCGAAGAGGTGGCGATCGTCGCCAAACGGGTCGATGAGATGGCTGGCGGACTCGACCTGCCGGTGCCAAAAAATGTCGGCGAGGAGATCGCCCGTGTGCTGACCATCTTTCGCGAATTGCGCTCCGGCGCGACTGCCGACGGCAAGGTGACGCTGAAGACTCCTTCCGGCTCGCTGTCGACCGCAGAAGCGATCGCCACGATGGTTGGCGGGCTCAGCCAGGCGGCGTGGTTCGACAGTGGCAAGCTCGGCGCCGAAGGTCTCGCCGCCAGCCTTGTCGGCGCGATCGTGAAGGATCCGGTGCAGGATAAGGTGGTGCTCGAGGAATATCTGGAAACGGTGCTCAAGAAGCGCCCCGACTATGCCGGCTATTACGCGGCGCTGAACGCAGCGATCTGACGCCATGAGCCACGGCGACATTGCCTATTTCGGGATACGCCATCACGGGCCGGGTTCCGCCGACAGCCTGCTGCAGGCACTGCAGGATTTGAACCCGGTCGCCGTGCTGATCGAGGGGCCGATCGACGCCTCTGAGCTTCTGCCCATGCTGGCCCGCCCCGAAATGCAGCCGCCGGTGGCGCTCCTTTGCTATCCGGAAGACGATCCGGCTTCGACAAGCTTCTGGCCTTTTGCCGAGTTCTCGCCCGAATACCAGGCGGCGCTTTGGGCTGTGGGCAATAAGGCGACGTTGCAGTTTATCGACCTGCCATCGTCGGCACGGTTCACCACTGCTGCGATCGGTGGCGCGGAGGACACCGATGCGACCGAAACTACCCAAGCCCCCGAGGATGGTGACGCGGCTCCGCTTCCGCGTGATCCGATTGCCATGCTGGCGCACGCCGCCGGTTATGAGGACGGCGAAAGCTGGTGGTCGGACATCATTGAACAGAACCCGGAACCCGGCCCGATATTTGCGGCCATCGCCGATGCGATGACGACACTGCGGAATGGTGAGGGTCCGATCGCGCAGTTCGAAGCCAAGCGCGAGGCGCATATGCGGCTCGAAATCGCCAAGGCGCGTAAGCAGTTCGAGGGGCCGATCGCCGTCGTCTGCGGAGCATGGCATGTGCCGGCGCTGCAGGCCACCCACACTCAGAAAAACGATCAGGTCCTGATCAAGGGAATTGCCCGGCGCAACAGCACAATGACATGGGCACCGTGGACCGGACCGCGCCTGGCGCTGGGATACGGCTATGGCGCGGGCGTCGTCGCGCCCGGCTGGTGCAAGCATCTTTGGCGCACGCGCGGTCGGCGCGATGCGGCAACCCTGTGGCTTGCCATGATCGCGGCGCTGCTGCGGGCGAAGGGCCATCTGGTCTCGACCGCTTCGCTGATCGAAGCGGAGCGGCTCGCCCGCGCTCTCGCCGCCATTCGCGAACGGCCGAAGCCCGGGTTCGAGGAATTGCGCGACGCCGCGATCGCGGCCCTGTTCAATGGCGAAGCGTTGCTGTGGGGGCTGGTCGAGGCCGAGTTGCTTCTGGGTGCGGACGTCGGTGAAATTCCGCCCGACACGCCGCTGGCGCCATTGATCGAGGATCTGCAGCGCAACCAGAAGGCGGCGCGGCTGAAGCCCGAGGCGCTGGAGCGCGAACTGTCCGTCGACCTGCGCAGCGAAAGCGGGCTGTTTCGCTCGACATTGCTGCATCGGCTGAGCGTGCTTGGTGTGCATTGGGGCAGACTGACCGATGCCGGTCGCAGCCGTGGCACCTTCCGTGAGCGGTGGACCCTGGCGTGGGAACCGGAATATGCCGTTCGTCTGGTCGAGAACCTGATCTACGGGCCGACCATCGAAAAGGCTGCCAATGCCCGCCTGATCCAGATGATCGAAACGGCGGCGACGCTCGATACGCTTGCGGCATTGGTGCAGAACGCGATCACGGCAAGCCTGTCGGAAGCATCGACTGCCGGCCTTGCGGCGTTGGAGGCGCGAGCGGCGCGCAGCAGCGAATGCCTGGAGATCCTGGCGTCTGTGCCGCCCCTCGCCGACATTATCCGTTACGGCGAGGCCCGCAAAACGGAGACGAACGGGCTGTCCGGTCTCATGGAGCGGCTGATCGTCGAAGGTGCGATCGCGCTTCCGTATGCTGTACGCGATCTGGATGAGCAAGCCGCCGCGACGCTGGTCGGTGCGATGCGCAAGGCCGATGAGGCGATCAGACTGGTCGAGCCCGGGCAAGACGTGCTGGACGGATGGCGTAACGGACTGGCTGCCGTGCTGGAGGGATCGCGGTCGACGGCGCTGCCGGCAGGATGCGCCGCGCACCTGCTCTACGAAGCTGGCCGGCTTTCCGCCGAGGACGCTGCCGGACTGCTCGAGCGACGCTTGTCACCGGGGACTCCTGTCATTGAAGCGGCCGGGTTCTTCGAAGGCTTCTTCAGCACTGCCGGTCAGCGGCTGATCTATGACGAAGGTCTGCGCGGTGCGGTTGATGCGTGGCTGAAGTCCCTCGACGAGGACGCTTTCATCGCGCATCTACCGCTGCTGCGCCGCGTCTTCTCCAATATGGACAGCATGGAGCGCCGGCGGTTGATTGAAGCGGTGCTCGGCCGCGCCGCTCGGCTGCCGGCCGGCCTGATACCGGCGCCCGATGGCGGCGAGGCCTGGCGTCGGCACCTGGAGCGGCTTGGACCTTTGCTCAAGAGCGGGACATAACGATGGACGACGAGGCAGAGGCGACCCAAACCGGCGCACCATCGCCCGATGGCGGAAGAGAGCGCCGCTGGCGTCTGGCGATCGGCGCCGACGATGAGACATCTGCGGCACTTTCCAGCGACGACAAACGGCTTTCGGCGGCTCTTGACGCGTTATACGGCGACGGCGCCAATGCCGCTGCCGACCCGCGCAAACGGCGCGGCGGGCTAGGCCGTTCGGCGCCGCGCGTTGCGCAATGGATGGGCGACATCCGCTCTTTCTTTCCCGCGCAGGTCGTCCAGATCGTCCAGAAAGATGCCTTCGAACGGCTGAACCTGAAGCAGATGCTGATAGAGCCGGAGTTCCTGAAGGCGATCGAGGCGGACGTCAATCTGGTCGCCGACCTGGTTTCGCTCCGCTCGGTGATGCCTGCCAAGACCAAGGACATCGCCCGCGCGATCATCGCCGATATCGTGGCCAAGCTGATGCAGAGGCTGGAGCAGAAGACAGTCGAGGCAATCCGAGGCGCGCTCGACCGGTCGAGGCGCACCAACCGCCCGCGTTCGCGCGATATCGACTGGCAGCGCACCATCTCGGCGAACCTTCGCCACTACCAACCCGAACACAAGACTATCGTGCCGGAGAAGCTGGTTGGTTTCATACGCAAGCAGCGACGGCTGGTCGATCTCGACGAGGTGGTTCTGTGCGTCGACCAGTCCGGCTCGATGGCAAGTTCGGTGATCTATGCCTCGATCTTCGCAGCGGTGATGGCCTCGCTGCCGGTTGTGCGCACCAAGCTCGTCTGTTTCGATACCGCCATCGTTGACCTTACCGAAGAACTCAGCGATCCTGTTGAAGTGCTGTTCGGCGTGCAACTCGGCGGCGGCACCGACATCAACCAGGCGGTCGCCTATTGCGCCGACCGTATCGAGCGGCCCACCAAGTCGCATCTGGTGCTGATCACCGACCTCTATGAAGGCGGCAATGGCCAGGAACTGCTGCGGCGGCTGGCGGCGCTGGTTCGATCCGGCGTCAATGCCGTCGTGCTTCTGGCGTTGACCGATCAGGGACAGCCCGGCTATGATCCAGCGATGGCAGGTTCGGTCGCGGCACTTGGCATTCCGGTCTTCGCCTGCACGCCGGATCTGTTTCCGGACATGATGGCGGCGGCACTGCGGCGGGAGGATATCGGCGCCTGGGCGGCGGGAGCCGACATCAAGCTCATTCGCGCCGGGGCTGAGGCGCCTGGGATGCATGAGTGAGCGTTTGCCTCGGTCCAGAATACTGGGCAGCCCGCAGGCAAGCGCTTGCGGTCAAAGGTTTGACAAATAGCCAGCCGCGCCTATGGTCGACCTGTTACAGGAGCGACGCATGGCGAAGACAACCGGCTGTATTCCTGGCGGGTTTTCCCCACATTTGCTGAACAGTAGAAATCAGCCACGGCCGCTTTCACAGCCCTCGCCCTTCCCTCTCCCGGCCGCGTCGATGCGCCCGGGCCGTTCATGTCCTTGAGCCACATGTCGCAGAAAATTGCCGAGCTTCTGTCGCGGCTGGAAAAGCGGCTGGACAGGTCAGCGATTGTCTCGGCTGAGGAGGCCGGACCACGCTACCGGGAAGATCCCGACGGCAAGGACGGCGCGCCGCCAGCGATCGTCTTGCGTCCACGCACGACCGGCGAGGTGTCGGACATTCTGCGCCTGTGCAACGAGGCCGGGCAGAGGCTCGTCATCCAGGGTGGCCGCACCGGTCTTGCGGGCGCGGCGCGCATCCAGCCCGGCGAGGCGGTGCTGTCGCTGGAGCGCATGACGGCGGTCGCGGCGCCCCACCGCGAGGCGGCGACGATCGTCGCCGAGGCCGGCGCGCCGCTGCAAATGGTGCAGGACGCGGCCGATGCGGCCGGCTTGCTTTTCGGCGTCGACATCGGCGCGCGCGGCACGGCCACCGTCGGCGGCAATGTCGCCACCAATGCCGGCGGCATTCGCGTGCTGCGCTACGGCATGTACCGCGCGCAGGTGCTCGGTCTGGAGGCGGTGCTTGCCGACGGCAGTGTGCTCACGTCGCTCAAGGGCTTGCCAAAGGACAATTCCGGCTATGACCTCAACCAGCTCTTCATCGGCAGCGAAGGCACGCTCGGCGTGGTCACGCGCGCCTGCCTGCGGCTGCATCCCAAACCTGCCACCGAGGTAAATGCCTTCTGCGCACTTCCATCGCTCGATGCGGCGATTGCGCTGCTTGCGCAGCTCCGGCAGAAGCTTGGGCCGTTGCTCTCGGCCTATGATGTGAATTTCGCACCGCTCTATGGCGCCATGATCGCCGGCATGGAGGCGCCGGCGCCGCTGCCGGCCGGCTCGCCCGTCTATGTGCTGGCCGAGATACGGGGCAATGAGCCGGACCGCGACGGCGACCGCTTCGCCGCGGTGCTGATGCAGGCGGTCGAGGACGACGTGATCGACGACGTCGTCGTCTCGCAATCGCCGCGCGAATTCCGGGCGCTCTGGGCGGTGCGCGAGGAGGCCAACCGTTTCCTGTTTTCGATGGCAGGACTGATCGGCGTCGATATCAGCATCCCGCTGGCGAAAATGGCGACTTTCCTGCGCGAGACGGAAGCCGCTATCAAAGCCGTCGACCCGAGCGCCGACATCTACGTCTTCGGCCATCTCGGCGACGGCAATCTGCACTACCAGGTCCGCACCGTGGATCCGGCGGCTGCATACGGGATCATCTACCGGGGTGTGGCCGCGGCTGGCGGCGGCGTCTCGGCCGAGCATGGCATCGGCCTCGACAAGAAGGAATGGCTGCATCTGGTGCGTAGCGACGCCGAGATCGCGGCCATGCGCCGCCTGAAAGCGGCCTTCGACCCGAACAACATCCTCAATGCCGGGCGCATCTTCGACCTCGTGCCGGGCTGAAAAAGGCACGTAGCGCTGGCCGGACGCTGTCTCTATCTGGTCGCGCCCTTCAATTCCGCATGCGCAACTGCGATGCGGGCAGCAAGCGCGGCGTTGTTGCGGACAAGCGCGATGTTGGCCTTCAGGCTGCGGCCTTGTGAAAGCTCGTTGATGCGGGCGAGGAGAAACGGCGTCAGTTCCTTGCGCCCGATGCCGCGCTTCTCGGCCTCAGCCACGGCCGCTACGATCGTGCCGTCGATGAACGCCGGATCGAGCGCGTCCGCTTCGGGAATCGGGTTGGCGACGAGAATGCCGGTGCCGGATTCCATCTCGTCATGCAGCAGCATGGCTCGCGCGACCTCGTCGGGGGTATCGAGGCGATGGTCTGCCTTGAGCCCGCTGGAGCGGGTGTAGAAAGCCGGAAAATCATCGCTCCCATAGGCGATCACCGGCACGCGCTGAGTTTCCAGATATTCCAGCGTCTTCGCAATATCGAGTATCGACTTAACCCCGGCGCAGACGACGGTCGTGCCGGTCTGGCCGAGTTCGGTCAGGTCAGCGGAGATATCGAAAGTGGCTTCGGCGCCGCGATGCACGCCACCGACGCCGCCGGTCGCGAAAATACCGATCCCGGCTAAAGCGGCAATCCGCATCGTCGCCGAGACGGTGGTTCCGGCCGAGCCGCCGCGCACCATGATTGCGGCGAGATCGCGCCCGGAAGCCTTGAACACGCCCTTTGCCGCTGCCAGCTCTTCCAGTTCACGGTCGTCGAGGCCAACCTTGATCTTGCCGGCGACCACTGCGATCGTGGCGGGCACGGCGCCGTTTTGACGCACGACGGTCTCGACACCACGAGCGGTTTCCAGATTGGCCGGATATGGCATGCCGTGGGTGATAATCGTCGATTCCAATGCCACCACCGCGCGGCCTTTATCAAGCGCAGCAGCGACTTCATCGTTCAAATGGACAAGGGAAGGTTTCATATCATCTCGCTTTCAGGCAGGAAGGCGGTACATGCCGGCGGCAAGGAAGCGCGGCGACAGATCGGGGTGGACGCTGGATTCGCTCTCGGTGGTCAGTGTGGCAAGCAGCGCGCCGGTGCGCACGGCATGAGCCACCGGCTCACCCGAAAGCACCTTGTACAGGGTGCCGGCGATCATCGCGTCACCGGCGCCGGTGATGTCGACGGGCTGGGCCGGGACGGAGTGCATGGTCGTCACACCGCTCTCGGTCGCAACGGCAAATCCATGCGCGCCTGCGGTCACGATCACTTCGGCAGCGCCGGCCGCGCGCAGCCCTGCTGCTGCTCCCTCCGGCGTCAGCCGCTTGTCGGCATCCGTGACGCCGAGCATCGCATTGGCTTCGTCATGATTGGTGAACAGAAGATCGATGCCGGCCAGGTCCTTCGGCAGACGCGCTGACTTCGGCGACGATACCGTGTCGACTGCGAGCTTGAAGCGCGCACCGTGCTTGCGCGAGATCAGCGCTGCGATGGTCGCGGCCGGCAGGTTGCAGTCGATGAACACCCATGTCGCCGAAGCCAGATGCGGCCAGAAACGGTCGAGATAGGACGGCAAAAACAGATCGAAGATCTCCATGTCGGCGATGCCGAGCACGAGATCGTTGTTGCGGTCGAGGATGGCCGCGTATTCGGCCGTGGGCCGCTCCGTGGTGGTGATGACCTGGCTGGCATCGGCGCCGAAGTCACGCAAATGCCGCACCAGCGCGCGGCCGGTTTCATCCTCGCCGACGATCGAGACGAAGCTTATGTCGACACCGAGACGGGCAAGGTTTTCGGCGACGTTGCGGGCAACCCCGCCGAAGCTGCGATGGCCGTCGACCGGGTTCGATGTCTCGAAGATCAGATCCTTCTTGGCGTGGTATTTGCGGTCGAGCACCGCGCCGCCGATGCAGACCATACGTTTGGACGCCGGCAAGACATAGCCGCGGCCGAGAATGTAGCCTTTGTTAATGAGTTGCACGATGTGGGCGGCGACCGTCGAGCGGGCAATGCCGAGCGCGGTTGCAATATCCTGCTGGCCGGCAAACGGATTCGCCGCAATGAGGTCGAGAACCGCTTGTTCTTGTGCTCCAAGGTCGTCCATCGTCTCACCTGGCCCGCCAAATTCGACGCTGAACTCGATGTATGAAACAACAGATGATCTTGTCAACATTGGTTTGCCATGGCGGCGTTTGACCAATCGGCGCTCCCGCGGCTCTGCCGGCCGGAGAACGTGTGAGCGCATTGAAGAAAGGTACTTCGGAGGACGAAACTTGCTCTTGTCGACGTGCAGCATCAGGGAGGAACAGAGGCCTTAACGCCACGCTGAAGACTGCTAAGCCTTCAGCACCGAGACGGCCAATTCGCTGTTGTGGACATATTCGTTGGCGTCAGGCTGCTTCTGCACAAGCAGGATGAACAGCAGGTCGGTTAGCGTCAGTTGTGCATCACGCGCGGTTATCGATGAAGAGCGCGCGCGCTCTTCATCGGCCATCGTGTGGAGGCGAATGTCGGCAACCCGGCTCAGCGGATTGTCGCGAAGCCCGGTGACGGCGATAACGGTGGTGCCGCGTTTATGTGCGAGTTCAGCTATCCGCAGGGTTTCGATGCTCGCCCCGGAATAGGAGAGCGCGAATAACGCGTCGCCTCGTCCAAGCGTCGAGACATTGGCCATTTGCACATGGCTGTCGCTGTCGTGCAGCACGTTGCGGCCGAGCTTCATCAGCTTGTATGAGAAATCGCGCGCCACCAGAGAGGATGCGCCGACGCCTGCCAAATGAATGCGGCGCGCACCGTTCAATGCTTCGAGGGCCTTGCCGATTTCATGCTCGGTGTTGGCCGCGACCGTCTGTTGCATCGACAAAAGCTTGCTGCCGATCAGCTTGCGCAGGATGACCAGATAGCTGTCGCCGACCTCGATCGAACCGTGGATCATGCCGGCCGGCACGTGCCATTCCTGCGACTTGGCCTCGCTGACGGCGAGCTTGAGCTCCTGATAGCTGGAATAGCCGAGCTTCTGGCTGAACTTGACGACGCTCGACTGGCTGCGGCCGATCTCGGCGGCAAGCGCCGCCGTCGACAGGCGCAGCATCTGGTCGGGATTATCGACGATATACCGACCGATCTCGCGGTCACCGGGCGCCATGATTTCGAGCTTGGCCTCGATTTTCTTCAGGATGGACATGCGTTCACCTGTTGCCAGTCACGGACAATGCCAAACCAAGGAATAAATTATTCCGTCTCTGATTGACAGCGAAGAATGAACCATCAAATCTCGACTGGTGCGGTTGTGCCCCAGCCTTCGGGCATGTCGACGATTCGGCCATGAAAGATCGTAGACACACCGACAGCTCGGGATTAGGTCAGAGCCATGGACAAATTGCGGATCGTCGGCGGGCACAGGCTTGAGGGCGCGGTGACGATCTCCGGCGCCAAGAACGCGGCCTTGCCGCAAATAGCGGCGGCGTTGCTCAGCCCTTATCCGCTGCAACTGACCAACCTGCCTGCGGTGACCGACGTCGAAAACATGCTTGGCGTCGTCTGGCTCCACGGCGCCCAGGTCACCAGATCGGCACACGCCGCAACGATCAACACCAGTGCTGCCGTCTCCAAGGAGACAACCTACGAAACCGTCAGGCGTATGCGCGCGACAGTGCTGGTGCTCGGCCCGCTGCTTGCCCGCTTCGGCCACGCCATGGTTTCGCTGCCCGGCGGCTGCGCGATCGGCGCACGGCCGGTCGACATGCATGTCGCCGCACTTGCCGCACTTGGCGCCGACATTGCGATCGAAAACGGGCTGATCGTCGCGTCCGCGCCGGGCGGACTAAAAGGCGCGCGTATCGTTTTGAGCTCACCATCGGTCGGCGCGACCGAAACAGCGATGATGGCAGCGACGACTGCAAAGGGCGAAACCGAGATCCTCAATGCGGCGCGCGAACCGGAGGTGGCCGACCTTGCTGCCTGCTTGATCGCCATGGGCGCGCGGATCGAGGGCGCCGGCACGCACCGTATCCTGATCGCGGGCAGCACAGGCTGGCGCGCCGCCACGCACGACATCATCCCGGACCGGATAGAGGCCGGCACCTATGCCGTCGCGGCGGCTATCACCGGCGGTCAGCTCGAGCTGACCCACGCGCGGCTCGAGCACATGGCATCCGTCATCCAGCTGCTCGAAACAGCCGGTGTGAAAATCTGGCCGGGCGACCGCGGGCTGATCGTATCGAGAGACGGGCCGCTCAAAGCCGTCGATGTGACGACGGAGCCCTATCCCGGCTTTCCGACCGATCTCCAAGCGCAGTTCATGGCGTTGATGTGCTGTGCCGAGGGCGCTTCGCTATTGCGTGAGACGATCTTCGAGAACCGCTTCATGCATGTGCCTGAACTGATGCGGCTCGGCGCCAACATCAAGCTGCAAGGCACCATGGCGCTGGTGCGCGGAGGCGAGAAGCTGAAGGGCGCGCAAGTGATGGCCACCGACCTGCGCGCCTCCGTCTCGCTGGTGCTGGCAGCGCTGGTGTCCCAGGGTGAGACGACGATCAACCGCGTCTATCATCTCGATCGCGGCTATGAGCAACTGGACCACAAGCTCCGGCTTTGCGGCGCCCAGATCGAGCGGATAAGTGGATGAGTGCCGGCGCGGCGTCTTCGCATTATTTCCTGGGCGTCGATGGCGGCGGAACCGGCTGTCGGGCGCGTATCGAAGACGAGGCGGGAACCGTGCTCGGGCAAGGTCTCTCGGGTCCGGCGACAACGCGGCTCGGTATAGAGGCGGCCTGGGCCTCCGTTGCCAAAGCCTTTGGTGCTGCGATCAGAGAGGCAGGGTTCACGGCGACGAAAATCGCCAGGATCCGTGCCGGCGTCGGTCTTGCCGGCATCGGCCGCAAGGGGTCGCTTGAGGCGTTTCGTGCGATCTCCCATCCCTTTGCAAGTCTCGACTTCGTCAGCGACGGCGTCGCGGCTTGCCTGGGCGCGCATTCGGGCCAGGACGGCGCCATCGTCATAGCCGGGACCGGTTCGATCGGGCTCGGCTTTGTCGAAGGGCGCGACCTGCGTGTCGGCGGCTATGGTTTTCCGATTTCCGACGAGGGAAGCGGTGCCGATCTAGGGTTGAAAGCGGTACAGTTCGCCTTGCGCGCCCATGACGGCCGGCACGAGCGGACCGCGCTGCTGGCCGAGGTGATGCAGCGCTTCAAGGACGACCCGTTCGAGGCGGTGGCCTGGATGGACCGCGCCAGTGCGACGGACTATGCCGCCATGGCGCCGATGGTGATCCGCCATGCCGACCAGGGCGATCCGGCCGGTCGGCGGATCGTGCAAGGCGCTGCCGAGCAGATCGACACCTTCGTGCGGGTGCTGTTCGAAAAAGGCGCGCCGCGGGTTACGTTGCTCGGAGGGTTGTCCAGCCCGCTTGAGCCATGGCTCGCTCCCGACGTCCGCCGACGGCTGAAGCCGGCCGACGGCGATGCGGTTTCGGGAGCCATAATCCTGGCCAGAAAGTCGCTTTGCGGCGAGTAACGCGCTACTCAAAGAGGAATATTTTATTCCTACAGTCCGTTGACACTGGGAATACCGAATTCTAAAAAGTTAACTAAGCAGAAACAAGACAGCCGGTCGCCTGCCCGGCACGGCATCGCGTTCCCGCTCACGGCAGATTGAAAGTAAGCAAGTGGTCGAACACGGGTTGATGTCGGAGTTGGAGCGGCTGGTTTCCGAGGACCGCAACCCGAGAACCATCGACATCGACCTGTTGCCGACCATCGAGGTGCTGCGCAAGATCAATTACGAAGATAAAGGCGTTGCGGCCGCCGTCGAGAAGGTCATTCCTGAGATTGCTGCTGCCGTGGACCGGATCGTGAGCGCGTTCCAGAAGGGTGCGCGCCTTGTCTATGTGGGCGCTGGCACCAGCGGCCGGCTCGGCGTCCTCGACGCCTCGGAATGTCCGCCGACCTTCGGCGTACCCGAGGACATGGTGGTGGGCCTGATCGCCGGCGGCGACGACGCGCTGGTGCGCTCCGCGGAAGGCGCCGAGGATGACCTGAAACAGGGTGTAAAGGCATTGCAGGACATCAAGCTGACCGCCGACGATGTGGTGGTCGGCATCGCTGTCAGCGGGCGCACGCCCTACGTCATTGGCGGCCTGACCTATGCCAAGCAGGTGGGAGCGACCACTGTGGCGCTGTCCTGCAATCCGCGATCGACCATTGCCGGCATAGCCGACATTGCCATCTCTCCGGTGGTCGGCCCGGAGGTTCTCACCGGCTCGACCCGACTGAAATCGGGAACCGCGCAAAAGCTGGTGCTCAACATGCTGTCTACCGCCAGCATGATCCGCATCGGCAAGAGCTATCAGAACCTGATGGTTGACCTCAATCCAAGCAACAAGAAGCTTGTCGCCAGGGCGGTCAGGATCGTGATGCAGACGACCGGCTGCGCCGCACAGCAGGCACGACAGGCACTCGACCAGACCGGCAATGATGTAAAATTGGCAATCCTGGTGACGATCACCGGCATGGGCGTCGAGGAAGCACGTAAGGCGCTTGCCAACGCGGGAGGTTTCCTGCGCAAGGCGATAGGCGAAAAGACGGTGTAAGACCGCATGGATACTGGGCCGATGTTCCGGGACGTGTGTCCCTTTGAAGCGGTCCGGGGAACTGCAAGGCATCAGGTTTAACAATAATGGGAGACGACAATGGTACGGCACATTGGCAAGAAACTGCTTTCCGGCATGGCCTTCGCGGCAATGGTTGGCATCGCCGCGCTACCGGCGCAGGCGAGTGCGGCGACGCTGCATATGGCGTGGTCGCAGGACGCCACCGGTCTTGATCCGCACAAGCAGACGGCATTCTCCTCACTGCGGCTGCTGGAACTGATCTATGAGCCACTGGTGCGGCTCGACGCAAACCTGCAAATCACGCCCGCGATTGCCGATTCATGGCAGTTCTCGCCGGACGGCAAGGAGCTGAGTTTCAAACTCAATCCGAAAGCAAAATTCCAGAACGGCGCCGCCGTGACCTCCGCCGACGTCAAGGCATCGTTCGAGCGCATACTCGATGAGAAGACCGGTGCGGCCGCGCGCGCCAACTTTCTCTCGATCGCCAGCATCGACACACCCGATCCAGCCACCGTCGTGTTCCACCTCTCGCAGCCGGATGTGCCGATCCTGACGGCGATGAGCGACGTCAACGCCGCGATCGTCCCGGCAAGCGAAATCACGGCCGGCTCGATCGGCACGACGACGATCGGCTCGGGTCCGTTCAAGTTGGAAAAGTGGGATCCGAATTCCAAGGAAGTGCTTGTCGCCAACAAGGATTGGGCGGGCGGCACGACCGGCGTCGACGGCATCGAGATCAGCGTGCTGCCGGACGAGACGGCGATCCTGGCGGCGATGCGCAGCAAGCAGATCGATTTTGCCCTGCTCAACGATCCGCTTGTCGCCACGCTTGTGCCCAAGGAAGCCAGCCTGCAGTTGAACCGTGTGCCGGTGCTTGCCTATCACGTGCTGCAGCTCAATCCTTCCCGCAAGCCGATGACCGAACTCAAGGTGCGTCAGGCGATTTCCTGCGCCATCGACCGGCAGGAAGTGCTGGACACCGCCTCGCTCGGTGAAGGCAAAGTCACCGGCCCGCTGACTATCCCGGCCCTTGCGACCGATCCGAGCCAGTTGTTCTGCTATAAGCGCGACGTCGAGAAAGCCAAGCAGCTGATGGCCGAAGCGGGCTACGCCGACGGCTTTTCGGCGACCGTGATCGGCGCCACCGGCGAGCCGCCGACGGCAGCGGCGGAAGCCCAGGTCATCCAGTCGCAACTCGCAGAAATCGGCGTCAAGCTCGACATCAAAATGATGGAGCTCAACGTCTATGTCGATGCCTGGCTGAAGGGCGATTTCGACATGGCCATCGCCTTGAACGGCGGCAGGGCCGATCCCTACACTATGTACAACCGTTACTGGACCAAGACGGGCAATCTGCAGAAGGTCGCGAACTATATCGACGATACGCTGGACAGTCTTATGCAGAAGGGCCGCAGCGAGACCGACCCGGCAGTGCGCAAAGCGATCTTCGCCGACTTCGAGAAGCACATCACTGAGATGTCGCCCTGGATCTGGCTCTACACGTCCTACAGCTACACGGCACAGCAGAAGAATATCGCAGGATTCGAACCGGTGCCGACAGGTTCGCTGTTCAGCCTCGCCAAGGTGACGATCCAGTAGCTGCTTTGGTGCCGGACGAGAGGGTATTCTTCGCGTGAACTATCTGATGCGGCGACTGGCAACCTTCCCTCTCGTCCTGCTTGGCGTGTCCATCGTCGTGTTCCTGGCGATCAGGATGGTTCCGGGCGATTCGATCACGGCAATGCTGGGGACCGAAGCCGGCCTGCTGACGCCGCAGCAGCGCGATGCGCTTGCAGTTTATTTCGGCATCGACCAGCCCTGGTTCATCCAGTACTGGCGCTGGCTGCTTGGTCTTTTCCAAGGTAATCTCGGCATTTCGTCCACCTATGGCAGGCCGGTGCTCGACGTCATCCTCGAGCGTTTCCCGCTAACGTTGGAGCTCGCCCTGCTTTCGATGGTCATCGCCCTGGTTGTCGGCATGCCGGCCGGGATTTTTGCCGCCACCCATAATGAAAAGCTGTCCGACCTCGGCGTGCGCGTTGTCGCAATGATCGGGCAGTCGACGCCGAACTTTGTCCTTGCCCTGCTGATCATCTACACGCTGTCGGCGGGGTTTGGCGTTTTGCCGGCGATGGGCGAGTTTTCGCCGCTGTGGCAGGATCCGCTGCGCAATCTCGGCCAGCTGTTGCTGCCTGCGGTCACGCTTGGATTTGCCTTCGCGGCTTCGGTGACCCGCATATCGCGTTCGGCGATGCTCGATGTGCTCAGCGACGACTATGTCAGGACGGCGCGCAGCAAAGGCGTTTCGGCGCGCGGCGTCATCTGGCGGCATGCTTTGCCCAACGCGCTCATCCCGGTCGTGACGCTGAGCGGCATAGAGTTCGGCTATCTGCTGGGCGGGGCAGTCATCGTCGAGCAGATATTTGCGCTGCCCGGTCTCGGCCGTATGGTGCTGGATGCCATCCTGCAGCGCGACTACGCGCTGGTGCAGGGAAGCGTGCTGTTCATCGCCTTTAACTTCATGATCGTCAATCTCCTCGTCGACCTCGCCTATGTCGCGCTCGACCCGCGTATCCGGCTAAGCGAGCACTGATGGCGACATTGCGGGCTATATTTGCGCATCCCAGCGGCCGCATTGGCGGTGCCATCGTTGCGCTTTATCTGCTGCTTGCCGTGCTTGGCATGCTGGGGCTGACGCCGCACAATCCGCTGACGCAGCACCGGGTCGAGCGACTGCATGCGCCTGACGGCACCTACTGGATGGGCACGGACCTGTTCGGCCGCGATGTCGCAAGTCGGCTGATGACCGGGATCGGCCAGTCCTTCATCGTGGCCTTCTTTTCGGTCGCCTTCGCGACACTGGCCGGCACCGTGCTCGGGCTGGCGGCAGCCTGGTTCGGGCGCCGCTGGGACGGCTTGGTGATGCGCATCATGGACGTTGTGCTGGCGTTCCCGGCGATCCTGCTGGCGCTGCTGATCGTCGCGGTTGCTGGACCGGGAAGCTCGACCAGCGTCATTGCCATCGCCATCGTCTACACGCCGATCTTCACGCGCGTCGTGCGAGGTCCGGCTCTGTCGCTCAAGGCGCGCGAGTTCGTCGACGCGGCCCGCACGTTCGGCAGCAGTGCGGGCTATATCGTAACACGGCATCTGCTGCTCAATCTGGTGGCGCCACTGACGGTTCAGGTGACGCTGGCGCTGGCCTGGGCACTGCTGACCGAAGCCGGCTTAAGCTTCCTCGGGCTTGGCACGCAGCCGCCCGCCGCGTCGCTCGGCCTGATGCTGAGCGACAGCCGCAATCTGATGGAGACAGCTCCCTGGCTGATGATCTTCCCGGGCGTGGCAATCATGATCAGCATCCTCGGTTTCAACCTGCTCGGCGATGCGTTGCGTGATGTCCTCGACCCGAAGATGCGGAGATCAATCGCATGATCCCGCTGCTGTCCGTCAGCGGATTGCGCGTCGGCTTCGGCCGCAACCCGAAAGCCAATGAGGTCGTGCGCGGCGTCAGCTTCGATCTCGCCGACGGCGAAACATTGGCCATCGTCGGCGAAAGCGGCTCGGGCAAATCGGTCACGGCGCTGTCGATCAATCGGCTTGTCGATTATGGCGGCGGTCGCATCACCGCGGGCTCGATCAAGCTGAGGCGGGCCGACAACAGCATCTTCGACCTGACCGCCGCGACCGAGCCGCAACTGACGAAGATCCGCGGCGGTGAAATCGGCATGATCTTCCAGGAGCCGATGAGCTCGCTCAATCCGGTGCTGACCATCGGCAGGCAGATCGAGGAATCGTTTCGCCTGCATCGCGGCCTGACCGGCCGGCAAGCGACGGCGGCGGCCAAGGACGCGCTCGACCGCGTGCGTATTCCCGACGCTGCACGGCGACTGAAATACACGCCCAACCAGCTTTCGGGCGGCATGTTGCAGCGGGTGATGATCGCCATGGCGCTCGCTTGCAACCCGCGCCTGCTCATTGCCGACGAACCAACGACGGCGCTGGATGTTACGGTGCAGGCGCAGATCATGGCGCTGCTCGCCGAATTGAAGCAGGAAACCGGGATGTCGATGATCTTCATCACCCACGACATCGGTCTGGTTGCAGGCATCGCTGACAAGGTCATGGTGATGCAAAGCGGAGAAGCTGTCGAGCAGGGCGCGCTGAACCAGATATTGGACAATCCGCAGCATCCCTATACGCGGCATCTGCTTCATGCGGTGCCGCATTTCGCCGGCGGCAGTGCCGCACGCAAGGACGTGCAACGCGAAACGCAAAAAGCTGCCGAGCCGGCGCTGAAGGTCACTGGCCTCGTGGTGCGGTTTCCGGTCAAGGCTGGGTTTTTCAGCCGCGCCAGCGGTGCCGTGCACGCAGTGGACGGGGTGGATTTCGAGCTAATGCCGGGCGAGACATTGGCGGTCGTCGGCGAGAGCGGTTCCGGAAAGTCCACCACCGCCCGCGCGATTCTGGGGCTGGTGCGCCCGACGCGCGGCACAATCTCGGCCAGCACGCGCAAGGCCGTCGCCGGGCAGAGCGCCCTTCCGGTGCAGATGGTGTTCCAGAATCCCTATGGCTCGCTCAATCCCAGACTCACCATCGAAAGCATCCTCACAGAGCCGATGATCGCTAGCGGCGGACGGATAACTGCTGAAACGCGGGCGAAAATGGCCGCGCTGCTGAAACGCGTCGGCCTTCCGGAAAACAGCCTGCAGCGCTATCCGCATGAATTCTCCGGCGGCCAGCGGCAACGCCTGTGCATCGCTCGCGCGCTGATGCTCAATCCTTCGGTTGTCGTCCTCGACGAAGCGGTTTCGGCGCTCGATGTGTCGGTGCAGGCCAGGGTGCTGGAGCTTTTGGTCGAGCTGCAGCGTGAATTCGGGCTGGCCTACCTGTTCATCTCGCATGACATGGCTGTCGTCGAGCGGATCGCCCATCGCATTGCGGTCATCTATGCCGGCCAGATCGTCGAGATCGGCGATGCCAGATCGGTGCTCTCGGAGCCGAAGCACTCTTATACCAAACAACTTATCGCGGCCGTTCCCACCATAGACCGGCGGCATGAACGTTTCGAGCTGGACACGCGCCAGGTTCCCTCGCTCGTGCGTCCGCTGGGATTTGAACCGGGCCCGGCCAATTGGCAGCAATTCGGGCCGGATCATAGGGCACGGGTGGAAGCGTGATGATTGTCGCTCGAAAGCATGCAGAGTCAGACGAACAGCCCCCTCGCTGCTTTTCAGACGGAGGCCGCATTTGATCGAGCATGATCTCTTCGACCGTGCATTCGCCCCGCTCGAAACGGCCGTGGCTGCGTCGCGCATTCCCGGCGGCGTGCTCGGCATGGTCGACCGGGACGGTCAACGCATCGTCCGGGCAGTCGGCTCAGCCCAAGTCGTGCCGAAGATACGGCCGATGCATATCGAAACATGGTTCGATCTGGCGTCGCTGACCAAAGTCATCTTCACCACGCCGCGTATCCTTGCACTGGCGGAAGAAGGCGTCATCGACCTCGACGCGCCGCTGATTTCGGTCCTGCCCGACCTTCGCCAATATGACGAAAAAGCCTGGGAACGGAAGGTGACGTTTCGCCAGTGTCTCGGTCATCAGACGCCGTTTCCGGCCGTTGCTCCAATCTACACCTATGGCCGCGATCCCGAGCTGTTGCGCGCCTTTGTCCTGCAGCGCGAGTGGCAGGTCGGGGAGCCGGTCTATTCCGATATCAATTTCATTCTGCTCGGCTTCGTCCTGGAGCGCCTGTCCGGCAAGACCATTCGCTACATGGATCCCGGTCCGGGCTTCGCGTTCTCCACCGAACCGGATCGCGCGGCGGCCACAGAAGACTGCACATGGCGCCATCGTGTTCTCTGCGGCGAGGTCCACGACGACAATTGCTCGGCATTGCAAGGGGCCGGTCACGCCGGGCTGTTCGGAACGGCGGCCGCGATCCTCGATTTTGCGCTAGGGCTGCTGGACGGGAGCGGCGCATCCGAGCGTTCAATAGCGCTGATGCGCACGCCCTTGTCGGCAACCCGCACCCATGGCTGGGAGCGGCCTTACGAAGGCTGGTCCGGCGGCCGGCTGTGCAGCCCCGGCACAATTGGCCATACCGGCTTCACCGGCACCGGGCTTTGGGTCGACTTCGACAAAGGCAGAGCATGGACCTTGCTCACCAACCGGATCCATCCGACACGTCATTTCAACAGCGGGATCGCAGCGCTAAGGCAATCGATCGGCGATCTCGTCAACGGAGCCTGACAAGTCATGATTGCTAAAAATGGCGCACCAATGTGGGCTGTCGGCCTGATGACCGGCACCGTGCTGGACGGTAATATCGACGTCGCGCTGATCAAGACCGACGGCGAACGGATCGCGGATTTCGGCACCTACACGCTGGCGCCTTACCCCAGGTCGATCCGCAGCCTGTTGGAGGAGACGTTGCGCCAGGCCAGGATCTGGAATTTCACCGGACCGGAACCGGCGATTTTTCGTGAGGCAGAGGAGGCACTGACGCGCGCCCAATCCGCCGCGGTCAGGGATCTTGTCGAAAGTCACGGCCTGACCATGGCCGATATCGGCGTCGTCGGCTTCCATGGCCAGACCGTGCTGCACCGTGCCCCGCAAGTGGGCCGGCTGGGCCAGACCCGCCAGCTCGGCGACGGCGAGCTGATGCATGCGATCCTTGGCACCAGGGTCGCCTATGACTTCCGCTCGGCCGACATGCGCGCCGGCGGCCAAGGTGCGCCGCTCTCTGCCGCCTATCACGCCGCGCTGCTGCGCGACGCTGATGCCAGTGGAGACACGGCAGTGCTCAATCTCGGTGGCGTCGCCAACATCACCTGGTGGGACGGCAAGGACAATGTCGTCGCCTTCGATACCGGACCGGCCAACGCGCCGCTGAACGACTTCATCAAGTCGAAGGGGCTTGGCGAAATGGACCGCGACGGCGCGTTGGCCCGCGCCGGGACGGTCGACGAGACGCGGCTGGCCAAGCTCCTGCAGCACCCTTACTTGACCAAACCCTACCCGAAATCGCTGGACCGTTTCGATTTCGGCGCCTCGATGGCGGACGGAATGAACGCCGCGGATGGGGCAGCCCTGCTGACGGCCTTCACCGCGGCCGCCGTCGCCAAAGCGCTCGATCTTCTGCCGCACCGGCCGAAGCGGCTGGTGGTCAGCGGCGGCGGTCGCCACAATCCAACGATCATGGCCATGCTTGCCAGCCGCGCCGGCGTCGAAGCGGTTCCGGCCGAGGCGCTGGGCTGGAAGGGCGATGCGGTGGAGGCGGAGTGCTTTGCCTTCCTGGCAGTGCGCGTGCTTAGGGGCTTGCCGATCAGCTTCCCCAGCACGACCGGCGTGCCGCAGCCGATGCGCGGAGGGCGGCTCGCCGGCTAATCGTGTTTCAGGTTCTTCTGTAAGAAGATGCGGCTGCGGCCAATGGGAAAGTCGGCGAGCGCACCGAACGGCCGGTAGCCGTGGCGCTCATAGGCCTTGGCCGCCTTGGGATTGAACGTGTCGATCCAGGCGCCGTGACAGTCGCGCGCGATCGCCTCCCTCTCGGCCGCCTCGAGCATCCTGCCGGCCATGCCGTGGCCGCGCAGTTTTTCATCGACCCAGAGCCATTGCACATAGAGCCAGCCCCAGGCGGTGTATCCCGAGATGCCGGCGACAATTACGCCGTGCTCATCGCGCACGAACACGGCCATTGCCTTCCTGCGGGAGGCGCCGACATCACTGTCGTTGAACGCAGCAAGCCGCTCTCCGAGAAAAGCCAGCTCGTGCGGCAAGGGATCGGCGGTTGTCTCAAGCGTTGTATTGTCCATCCACCAAGCATCTATCGATGGACGGGGCCGAGACGCAAGCCTTGCTGCGCTATAGCTTCGGCGAACGCCACGCCGCTGCCACAGCAGCGATCAGCATGAGCAGGGCTGCAACCACCGCCGACGCCGCAAAACCGAATGTGGAATAAAGCGGTCCGAACGCCGTGGTGCCGACGAACACCGCGAGATAGGTCACCGCGCTGTTCAAGCCCATGATCGTGCCGCGCCGCGCAGGATCGAGCGCGGACAGGCGCATCACCAGGACATTCAGGCCGAAATGATTGGCAAGGCCCCAGACGGCTATCATCGCTATGGTCAGATGGAAACTACTGCTCGCCGCGGCAATCGCGACATAGACGGCCGCGACGAGCAGGTAGGCAAATGGCATGACACGCCGCGCGCCCAGGCGGTCGATAACGCCGTCAAGAAGTGCCGCCGCGCCAAATCCGGCGCCATAAGCGAGCGCGGCCAGCCCGTTGGCGCTGACCGGCCGTCCCAAGCCATTGTGAAGGTGATCGCCAAGATAGCCATAGACACCGTAGAACGCGGTCATGAATGCGGCGCAGGCAACCAGAAGCGGCACTATGCCGGGGACGCTCAAAGCGCCCAGCGGCGTCGGCGCCGGGCCGCTCTTCCTGACATCGCTCAGCGACGTCAGCGTCAGGCTTGCCAATGCGAGTGCTGAGAGCACCGCGACCGCCGCGAAAACGGCGCGCCAATGCACCAGGTCGGCAAGTACGGCCGACAGCGAAACCCCGGCGATCATGCTCAGCGTCCAGCCGGTCAGCACGACGCCTATGGTGCCGCTTTCGCGGCCGGGCGGTGCAATCGCGGCGGAGCTGGCGTAGATTGCCGGCATGGCGACACCTGCAGCGATGCCGGCGAGAAGCTGGGCCGCGACCAGCGCCGTCACCGTCGGCGCAGCAGCGCTGGCGACGAGCGCTATCGCCAGCAGCAGCAACGCTCCTTGCAGCATGCGGCGGGCACCAAGCCGGTCGATATAGCGCGCCAGGAACAAAGCGCTCGCCGACGTACCGAGCCCGAACGCGGCGGACGCGATCATAACCGCCGGCACGCTTGTGCCGAAGGACGCGGCAACCGCCGGTGCGATCGGACCGAGCACCAGCGAGTTCGAGCCGATCACGGCAATGCATCCGGTGAGGAGGTAAGCGAGCGCCGGGATAGGCGGCCTTGCCGTAAATGTTGCGACTTGATCATTGTTCGACATATGGCGATATTGGCCGTACTAAATTCTGCATCAATAGGGAATTTCATTATGGATGAAGAAACAGATGGCATTCCGCAGAACAGGCCTGCCGCCCGCGATATCGATGCAATCGACCGAAAAATATTAAGCGTTCTGGTCGACGACGCCACGATCAGCTATGCCGAGCTCGGCGACCGCGTCGGCCTTTCACCGCCGGCAGCCCATGAACGCGTCAAGCGCCTGCGGCGCAGCGGTGCCATCCGCAACACCGCGATCATCATCGATCCAAAAGCGGTGCACAAGCCGCTGCTTGCCTTCGTCCATATCGACACCAAGGGGTGGGGCAAGACGCCGGAGCTGATGGCAATCTCCGAACACCCCGAAGTCGAGGAGATTCATTCGGTGGCCGGCGACACATGCATGCTGATCAAGGTCCGCACCGAGGACACGCGGGCACTCGAAGGCCTGTTGTCGCGCCTCTACGAAACGCCTGGTGTCACCTCGACCCGAAGCTACGTCGTGCTGTCGACCTATCTCGAGCGGCCGGTGCAGCCGGGGATAACGACGGAATGGCCGACCCCCCGGCACATGGCCAAGCCGCTTTATTAGCTCATACGATCCTCACGCGTATCCAACGTCGAACCGGAAACGTCTTAGGCACTGCATCCTGTGGTCATCCGTCGGGCCGGTTCGTTTGCGCCGGTTTTTGGATCCGACGGAATGCCTGTTGCGCAACCGGAGACACGCGATGAGAAAATTAATCGTAGGCAGCTTCATTTCGCTGGACGGCGTCATCGAAGCACCAATGGAATGGGCCTCGCCCTTCTTCGACGAGGAGATGAAGGAACACTCATATGAAAAGGCCGGCGAGGCGGATTTTTTCCTGCTCGGCCGCATCACCTATGAAATGTTTTCGGCGCGTTGGCCGCAGGTCAAAGGCAGCAAGTACATGGACCGCATGAACGGGCTGAACAAGCTCGTCGCTTCGCGCAGCCTCAAGGCAGTGAGCTGGAACGCGTCGCTGATCGAAGGCGACGTCGCTGCCGAAATCGCCAGGATCAAGCAGCAAACCGGCGGCAACATATTGAAGTATGGAGTGAGCAATCTCGACCAGACGCTGCTCGCCAACAGGCTTGTCGACGAGTATCAACTCTCGATCGTGCCGACCCGCGTCGGGCATGGCAAACGCGCTTTCCAGGATGTCGACCCGTCCCTGGTCAAGCTGGAGCTTATAGATACGCACCGTTTCAAGAACGGGGTCATTACGCTGACCTATGTCCCGCTGTGATCCGCCGCCGAATTGAATGCCGATGAAGATGCAGCCAAGACTTGACCCGACCGGGCTTTTCGACGTCCGCTACGCCGGCTTCCTGGAGACAGTCGCGCATTTGCGTGGACGGCTGCACCGCTACTGTGCACGTATGACCGGTTCGACGCTCGACGCCGAAGACGTGATGCAAGAGGCGCTGTTCGAGGCCTATCGGAAGATCGAGAAGCTGGACGATGCGACTGCTCTTCGCCCCTGGCTGTTTCGCATTGCACATAATCGCTGCATCGATTTCCTGCGAAGCCGGCAGGTGCGTCAGCATGCGGAGGCCAATTTCGTCGAAGACGAGATCATCCTGCCGGTCGAGCCGGCGGGCAAGGGCGCGGATCGCGCGATGGAACGGCTGGTGATCCACCTGCCGCCCAAGGAACGCGCCTGCGTCCTGCTCAAGGACGTCTTCGACTATTCGCTGGAAGAGATCGCCGATCTCGTCGGCTCGACCGTGGGTGGCGTCAAGGCCGCGTTGGGCCGTGGCCGCTCCAAATTGGGCGCCTTGTCAGGCGAGCCAATCGTGCGTTCGGAGCCCCAACGCGATCCGGAACTTCTGGAATTGCTCAGCCGCTATGTCGAACTGTTCAACCGCCGCGACTGGGACGGGGTTCGGGCGTTGACCAGCGCCGACGCACAATTGCGGGTCGCGGATTGCTTCAAGGGCAGGCTGTCGGAATCACCTTACTTCGTCGAATATGAAAGAGCCTCGACGGCCTGGAAAATGGCGATTGGCATGATCGATGGCGAGGCGGTGCTGCTCGTGCTCCACCATGGCGAAGACGGTTGGAAGCCGGCCCATCCGGTTCGGATCGAAGCCGCTGGCGGGACCATAAATCGCATCACCGATTATTATGCCTGCCGCTGGATCATGCCGACGGCTGGTGCGGTGGTCGTTTCCAGGCCGGCCTAACCAACAGGACATGCAAGTGTCCGGCATCAACCTCAATGAAATGGGATCAATGCCGGACAAGACATAGGGGGCTTACTGAAGCTTCGCCTGCAAGGCGTTGACGTCATCCGTCGTCATTTCGCCATCGGTCGTCACCTTGCCGTCGACGATCTTCCAGAGCCGGAACGGGCCGGTGATGTCGCCGTACTTATCGAAGGCTACAGGGCCGATGACGCCTTCGTAGCGGATCGGCTTGCCGTCCTTGATCAGGCCGAGCGCCTTGGCGAACTCGTCCTTGCCGGCATAGATCGGCGTGCCGGCCGGATCGACCGCCTTGTACATCGCGTCCTTGATCTTGGCCGGATCCTCGGAGCCGGCAATCGCGATAGCCAAGCCGACAATGGCGCCGGCATCATAGGACCGGTCGGCCGCCGGGTTCGACGGCTCAATGCCCGAAAATTCCTTGTAGTTCTTGGTGAAATATTCGGTCGATGCGGTCGGGCTGGTGCCCGAGGAAGTGCCATAGGCATCCTTCAAATAGTCGGCGCCGACGGATTCGATGAAATCCGGGCTGTTCATGCCGTCATTGAGCAGGAATTTCTGGACACCGCCCTGCGAAATCCAGGTACGGGCGATGGTTGCGCCATCGACAGGCGTGCTGACGAGGTAAAGCCCGTCCGGTTCGCCGGCCATGGCCGCGGTTACCTCCGAGGCATAGCTCGACTGCTTTTCATTGTAAGGCGTGTCGGAGACGATGGTGCCACCGAGCGCCTTATAGGCACGCGAGAATTCCGCCACCATGTTGACGCCGAAGTCGTTGTTGACGTGGATGACCGACAGCTTCTTGAAGCCCTTGTCGATGGCATATTTGGCGGCGGCGACGCCCTGCAGAGGGTCCGAGGTGATGGTGCGGAAAAAGATGCCGTTGGTCTTGCCGTCGCGCCCGAGCGCCGTCAGCGTCGGCGACGACGAAGCCGGCGACACCTGGACGATCTTGGCCGGCGCGGTGACCGAGGTCAGGATCGGGATCGACACAGAGGAGATGATGCCGCCTATGATCACCGGCACCTTCTTGACCTGCACGAGCTGGGTTGCGGCGTCGACCGCAATGTTGCCCTGGCTCTGGCTGTCGCGCGTGTCGGTCGCGAGATCGCAGCCGCGCACGCCGCCGGCATCGTTGATGTCGCGGAAGGCCATTTCGACCGACTTGGCGCCGGCCTGGCCGTATTCGCCGGCCGGGCCGGTCAGTTCCATGACGAGGCCGACGGTGATCTTGCAGTCGGCGGCCTGCGCTGCGCCGGCCGCTGTCAGCAAGGCGAGCGCGGTGGTGATCTGAAGTACCGTCTTTGTCATTGTTGTTCCCCTTTCGTTACACGACTCTCATTCACGTCTTGAGCCTGTTCAGCCTTCCGGCACCTGCAGCCAGGTTTCATGCAGATGTCGCCATTCGACGCCGTTAGGCGCCGATGAACTGGTGGTGAAAACGGCACTCGAGCGACGGCGGCTGTGCCTGCCGGCGCGTTGCTGTGCCTCGACGTAGCAGACGACGATCGTGTCCCCGGCCTGCCAGTCGGCCCGGATGTCCTCGATCGAGATACTGAAATCGCCGTCGCAGCTGGCGCGGCTTGCCCTGACATGGTCGAGCACCGCGTCACGATCGAGGACCTGGCCATCCGGTGCAACCATCTGGAAGCCTTTGCCCATGACGCTTTCGAAGCGCCTGAAATCTGCATTGTCCGCACTTGCTGCATTGAACCAGTCGACGAAGAAGCGGTGGAGATCGACCACCTCGACGCTGGCGCGGGAAAGCAAGGAGGGGTTTTCGTCCATGGCCGCGTTCATTTCCTGCCTGCATTCAAATTGTAATGCATGATCGAGCCGTGGCGGCCGTGACGGTCGCGTTCCAATGTGTAGACGTCGCCCAGCGGCCCCCGGCTTTGCGCGATTACGGCAGCGATCCTCGCCCGTTCGTCTGCATCGAGCGCGACGTCCATGATTCTGGCATTGGCAAGGGCGTGCGCCTGGTTGCGGGCGCCGACGATGACGGCCGCCACTTGCGGCTGCTGCAGCACCCAGGCGCTGGCGATGGTGGCGATGTCGACACCGCGGTGGTCGGCGATGGCCTTCAGTGTGCGAAGCAACTCCTGGAAAAGCTCCCAGCCGCCGAAATCATCGATGATCAGCTTGTATTTGACCAGCGACCGGTTTTCGAGCGGCGTCTGCGGCTCGGTAACGCCAAGCCATTTTTCGCTAAGGAAGCCGCCAGCCACCGAACCGTAGCAGAGGAAACTGACGCCATGCCGGCTGGCGAGTGCTGCAAGGCTGTTCGCCGGCCGCTGGTCGAGCACCGAGTATTGCAATTGCTGGCTGACCAGCGGCACACCCGCGGCCAGGATCTCGGCCAGCCGCAGCGTGTCGAAGTTCGTGGTGCCGATATTGCGCACCTTGCCTTCCCTGCGGATTTCGTCGAGCCAGCCCATCGCGTCGACATAGCGGGGCACCGAATAGTCCCACCAATGGAACTGCACAAGATCGAGGCGCTCAGTCTTCAACCGCCGCAGCGACTGGTCGACGATGCTGCTGATGTAGTCGCGGCCGATCGTGGAGAGCCGTTCGAGGTCAGGCACCAGCTTGGTGTGCACCTTCATCTTGGCGGCAGCGTCGAGGCCACGCTCATTGGCAAGGCGCAGGCGCGCCGCACCAATCAGTTCCTCGACACCGGTATAGATATCGGCGCAATCATAGGTCCAGATGCCGGCGTCGAACGTGGCGATCAGGTCGCTCACCGCCTGTTGGCGATCGACCGCGCCGTGCCCGCCGGCAAGCTGCCAGCCGCCGCGAATGACGCGCGAGATCGTGTAGCCGGGACTCAGTTCGAATGCCTTGGCGGTCATCTCTGGTCACTCTCCTTCGGCAGCGGAACCGCCGTGGTCTCGGCATGGCTGAACCGCCGCTTGCCCGTCCTGACGATCCGCAGCCGGCTGGCGCAATTCGGATCCGGACAAGCGATCTCGGCGTCCGACGTCATCCAGTCGTTCCTGTGGGTCGGGCGCTGCTTTGCGGCCAGAAGCGGCAACACTGCCGCAATGGAATAGATCGAGAAACCTTGCCCCGCCGGCATCGACAGCATCTCGCCCTTCAACTCGAAATAGTCGCCGGGCTTGGCGCCGCAATAGATCGGCTTGCCCTTGGGGATAACCGCCTCGACGCGAAGGTCGAAGAGTTCGAAACTGTCGTCGGTCTCAGCCATTCAGATCTCCACCCGGGTGAAGGTGATGTCGCAGGCACCGTTGCGGCGGATCACGCCACAAGCGGCTGCGAATTTATCGCGATCCTCAGGCACCACCTGCGCGACGACGCTTCCGGCAAGCCAGCCGATCGGGAATAGCAGGCGTGCACCCGCTCCGTAGAACAGGCCGACGTCAAAGATGGCATTCGGGTTGCCGCCCCACATGCGCGGCGGCACGTAGGACAACACGATGTCCCCCGGCTGCGGCGTCAGCGTTGCGTTCTCCGCCGGCAAGGGCCTGGCATACGTTTGGCCCTCAAGTTCGGCTGATGGAACCGGGCAGGAGATTTCCGGCCCCGTCCACATAGCATGGATGCCGGCAACGACGCGCGGCTGCTCGAGATAGGCCAGCAGGAAGGCAGCGTTGTCGGGCGCCTTTTCAGGCAACATCAGCGCGGTCACGGAAAGCATCGAGTGTGGCTCGGTGATGCTGATGCCAGGCGCCCTCATGCCCTCAATCCTTCCTTGCTTGTGGATTGGAGCTTGTCGCGCAGAAAGGCGAAGGGCCGGCTGATGTCGGCCACCAGAGCCTCGCGCGCCGCTTGCGCATCCTGCCTTGAAAGCGCTGCGACGATGCTGCGGTGGTAGTGGGCCGTATCGACCTCGCCGGCGTCGGAAAAGGCGTAGATGGCTACGCGGATGCACGGTCCGGATTGCAGCCAGAGGCTCTCGATCATCGGGATCAGCACGGCGGAACCGCAGCATCGGTAGATCTCGAAGTGGAAGCTCTGATTGAGCGTCGCCTCCCGGTCGATGTCCTTCTTGTGCTTCAGCGCCCGCATCTCGTCCCACTCGCCGAGCATGGCCTCGACCGAAGCGATCTGGCGCGGGTTCATGCGCGTCGCGGCCAGCGCGATCGCTTCGCCCTCGATCAGAGAGCGGGCGCGCAAGAGGTCGTCGATGCGCTCCAGCGTGATCGGCGGCACGCGCACTGAACGGTTGGGAAGCGCCTCCAGTGCCTTCTCGGTGATCAGCCGTCCGAGCGCCTCGCGCACCGGCATGGTGCTGGTGACCAGCGCGTCGGCGAGGCCGCGGATGGTCAGCACCTGGCTCGGCTCGAAAAGGCCGCCGATCAAGGCGCGGCGCAGCTCCGAATAGACGCGATCCTGCACGGTCTCGCGGCCGACCGGCGTAAGCTGGGCTGCGATCATCTCATTGTTCTTTTCGATGGCGGCCTTCTGCATAGGCAATCCCGGTCTTGGCCGTTTTCAGCTTGCGGAAGAAATTAAAGCCGAATAGCGTGATCAAAGCAAGCGTGATCACAAATCAGATCATAGGCGACGAAGATCGCTTTTCGGCCAGAGGAATTGATGAGCGACACGACGGAACGGCAGGAGGAGATCCGTACGCCGGTCCTCACGGCCAGGAACGTCCTCAGACGCTTCGGCGGCCTGGTCGCGGTCAACAATGTCTCGTTCGACGTCCGGCCGGGCGAAATACTTGGCCTTATCGGCCCGAACGGCGCCGGCAAGACCACGATGTTCGACCTGCTCGCCGGCAGCATTCTGCCGACCAGCGGCGAAATCCTCCTCAACGGCGTATCGGTGTCGGGGGAAGCTGCCCATCGCCGCATCCGCCGCGGCCTCGGCCGCACGTTCCAGATCCCCCGGCCCTTGCCTAACCTGACGCTGATCGAAAACGTCATGCTGGCTGCTCAAGGGCAGGCCGGAGAAAAACTGCTCGCCAATTTCCTGACGCCCCGGCGGGTCGCTGCCGAAGAAAGGGCTGCCGAGATAAGAGCCGTCGAACTACTCGAGCTCGTCACGATCGCTCACCTTGCGCACGAGCCGGCGCGCGTGCTTTCAGGCGGCCAGCGCAAGCTGCTCGAGCTGGCCCGCGTGATGATGGCCGACCCGGCGATCATCCTGCTCGACGAGCCGGCGGCCGGGGTCAACGCAACCCTGCTCGAGATCATCATCGACCGCATCCGCGACATCAATGCGCGCGGCATCACCTTCCTGCTGATCGAGCACAATATCGACATGGTGACGCGACTCTGCCACCGCGTGCTGGTCATGGCGAGCGGCCAGCTTCTGCGCGAAGGCACTCCGGACGAGGTGGCGCGTGACCCACGCGTCATCCAGGCCTACCTCGGAGGCACGGCATGAGCCAAAGGGTACTCGATGTCCGCGATCTCGAAGCCGGCTATGAGCCCGGCGTTCCGATCGTGCGCGGCGCCTCGATCACCGTCGACAAGGGCGAGATCGTCGTCGTCCTCGGTCCCAACGGCGCCGGCAAGTCGAGCCTTATCAAGGCCATCGCCGGCCTTGTCCCGATCACCGGCGGCACGGTGCTGCTGGACGGCAAGGATATCACGGCGTCGCCCGCCCACACCATGGTCCGCCTTGGCCTTGCCTTCGTGCCACAGACGGAGAACATCTTCCCGCTGATGTCGGTCGAGGACAATCTCAAGGTCGCCTGCGGCATTCTGAGGCCGCGCGAGGTCCCCGCCCGCATTGAGGAAATGTATGCGGTCTTTCCCGATCTCGCCCTTCAGCGCAGAACAGCCGCGGGCAATCTCTCAGGCGGACAGCGGCAGATGCTGGCCGTCGCGCGGGCATTGATCGTCCATCCCAAGGCGCTGGTGCTCGATGAGCCGTCGGCCGGCCTGTCGCCGAAATTCGTGTCGATGGTGTTCGAGATGCTGGCCGGCATCCGCAAATCCGGCGTCACCATCCTGCTGGTCGAGCAGAACGCGAAGGCAGCGCTTGCCATTGGAGACCGCGCCTACGTGCTGGTCGAGGGCAAGGAGCGGCACCAGGGCATCGCCTCCGAGCTCTGGAACGATCCGGTCGTCGCCGAACTCTACCTTGGCCAGCGCCGCCCCGACTTCGGGAAAGGAGGCGCGGCATGAACCTGCAATTTGTCGTCGACGGACTGCTGGCAGGCTCGATGATCGGCCTCGGCGCCATCGGCGTGACGCTCACCTATTCGATCCTGCGCTTCTCGAACTTCGCCCATGGCGACTTCATGGCCTGGGGCGCCTATGCGACGCTGGCCGTGGTTGGCGCCATTGGCGCGATGTTCGGCAAGATCGCGCCGATCGCGCCCCTCTCCTTCGGTTGGCCGCTGATCGCCGCGCTCATCATCGGCATGGCGGTTACCGGCCTGCTGGCACTGGCGCTCGATCTGGTGCTGTTCGCGCGGCTGCGGGCCAAGGGCCAGGCGATCATCGTGGTGATGGCCAGCTTCGGCGCCTCGATGGCGCTGAGAAGCCTGCTCGAATTCATCTTCACCTCGCGTCCGACCTATTTCAGCCGGGCCATCCAGATCGCCATGCCCGTCGGCTTCGGCATTCGCATCACCCCCGACCAGATCGCGCTGCTGCTGCTGACCGCCGTGCTGGTGCTCGGTGTGCACCTCCTGATGACCCGCACCCAGACCGGCCGTTCGATGCAGGCATTGAGCCAGAACGCGGCACTGGCGCGCATCGTTGGCATCGACGTCGCCAAGGTGGTGCGCGTCACCTGGCTCATCGGCGCGGCGCTGGCCTGCGTCGCCGGCGTCATGATCGGCATTCTCATTCAGATCCGGCCATTCATGGGTTTCGAGATGCTGTTGCCGATGTTCGCGGCCGCCATCCTCGGCGGCATCGGCAGCGTGCCCGGCGCCGTTCTCGGCGGTTTGATCATCGGCATGGCCGAAGCGGGTGCCGTGCAATTGATCGGCGCCGAATGGCGGGCGGCCGTCTCCTTCATCATCCTGATGGCGGTGCTGTTCGTGCGCCCCATCGGCCTTTTCGGAGTGAGGGAACGCTGATGGATCTGCTCGGCTACGGCGCTTTCTTCCTGACCACCGCGCTGATTTTTTCGCTCGTCACGCTCGGGCTCAACCTGCAATGGGGGCTGACCGGGCTTTTCAATGTCGGGGTCGCCGGCTTCGTTGCCATCGGCGCCTACACCTCGGCACTGCTGACCACGCCCGACGATGCCGCGCGGCTCGGCGGCTTCGATCTGCCGATCCTTGTCGGCTGGCTCGGCGCCATGCTGGTGGGCGGCGTCGCGGCCGCCATCACCGGCATCGCGACGCTGCGCCTGAGATCGGACTATCTGGCGATCACTACTTTCGGCGTCGCCGTCGTCGTGCAACTGGTAGCGCTCAATGCCCAGAAGCTGACCGGCGGCCCATTCGGCATCGGCTTCATTCCGCGTCCGCTCGGCGGTCTTGCCGAAACGCCGTTGCTGTTCAACCTTTCGAACCTTGCGATCGTCTCGGTGGTGACGCTGATCGTCTATCTCGCGCTGGAGCATCTGTCGCGCAGCCCGTGGGGGCGCGTGTTGAAGGCGCTTCGCGAGGACGAGCGGGCCGCGATATCCCTAGGTAAAAGCGCACGGTTCTACCGCGTCCAGGCCTTTGCCGTGGGCGGTGCCATCATGGCACTGGCCGGCGCGTTGCAGGCGCATTTCACCGGCTTCATCGCTCCGGACAATTATCTGCCGGCGCTGACCTTCCAGGTCTGGGTGATGCTGATCGTCGGCGGCTCGGGCAGCAACATCGGCGCCGTCATCGGCAGCATCCTGGTCTGGGCGATATGGGCCGGATCGGGAGCCTTGACCAGTGTGTTGTTCTCGCCGGAACAGCAGGCACGCGCCGCTTCGCTGCAGATCGTGGCGATCGGCGTGATGTTGTGCGTCATCCTTCTGGTCAGGCCGAACGGCCTGTTCGGCGACAGGCCGCGGCGCGCAAGGTTCGGCAAGGGCGCGAAAGCGGCTCCGGACGAGAGCGCTGCAAGGTCATGAGCAGCGTTGCCGTGCCACGCGGCCTTTCGCTATGGCACGCCGTCGGCCGTAACCGCCGCGACCGGCCTTCGCTCGAAGGTGCACTCGAGGTCGATCTGGCGATTGTCGGCGGCGGATTTTCTGGCCTTTCCGCCGCGCTGCACACCGCCGAGAAAGGCATCTCGGTCGCCGTCCTCGAAGCCGAAATCATCGCCTGGGGGGCGACCGGCAGGAACGCCGGTTTTGTCGTGCCGAATTTCGCAAAAAGAGACCCCGACGATATCATTGCCCAGCTCGGACCCGAACGCGGCGAACGCCTTGTCGGGTTCGCCGCCGGCAGCGCCGACCTCGTCTTCGACCTGATCAAGCGGCATGCCATCGAATGCGATGCCATCCAGAGCGGCTGGATACAACCAGCCCATTCACCGGCCGCTTTGGAAAAGACCAGATCGCGGGCCGAACAATGGGCAAGGCGCGGAAGGCCGACTGTTGCGCTGGACAGGCAAGCGATCGAGGATCTGACCGGCGTTCACGGCTATGTCGGCGGCTGGATGGATCGGTCGGGTGGCGTCCTCAATCCGGTCGAATATGCGCGCGGCCTCGCCGATGCGGCGGAAAAGGCCGGCGCGCGCATTTTCGAACATACGCGTGTCGCGTTGATCGATCACATAGGCGATGGTTGGGCTTTGAAGACGGCCTCCGGCTCGGTACGCGCAGGAAAGGTGCTGGTCGCCACCAACGCCTATGGCGGGCCGCTGGATCGCGCGCTGCAGCGAACCTATTTCCCGCTGAAAATCTTCCAGATCGCGACAGCGCCGCTGCCGCGCGAGATACGCACTCGCCTGCTTCCTGGCGGGCAAGGCGTCGGCGACACAAGACGCAATCTCTTCACCTTCCGCTTCGACGGCGAAAACAGGCTGATCACTGGCGGCATGCATGTTTTTGGCCCCGGTGCCGACACGCGGGTGCCGCGGGCGATCTGGCGGCGCCTGGCAAAACACCTTGACCTCCCGGAGATCCCGCCGCTTGAATATAGCTGGTCGGGGATGGCTGCCGTCGAGCCCGACTTCCTGCCGCGCCTTGTCGATCTCGGCCCCGGCCTGATCGCGGGCTTTGCCTGCAACGGACGCGGCATCGCCATGACGACGAGCATGGGCAAGGTGCTCGCGGATTGGACTGACGGAACAAAGCCTCAGGATTTGCCGCTGCCGTTTGCGCCGCCGTCGCCGATCCCGTTCCACGGCCTGACGCGGCACGCGCCAAACATGCTGCTTCCCCTAAGCATGCTGCGCGATCGGCTGGATGGCTGATCGACGTGCGCGTCCGTCCGCCGTCCTGATACCGAACCGCTAGACTCGCTCAAATCATGTTGTTAACGACAGCGGATGAAGCAGAACTATCTTTATCTCATCATCGGCGCTTTGGTCGTCGCCGTCATTGCCTTGGGCATTTACGTCTATCGCGAGGAGACCAAGCCGAAAGGCGTGGAACTTCGTATCGACGATTCCGGCATTTCAGTTCAGGAAAAGTAGACATTTCTGCTCCCCGACTTGCGCGCTGAAGCCGACTTGCACCGTCTCAACCAAGCTCCAAGGTCGTTATCGCATAGACACCGGACTGCGTGAGCTGCGGCGCCCTTCCCTTGTACATTCGAGCCGTTTCGAAGCCCGGTTGAAGGCTGGCGGACGACAGCAAATCTGCAAATTGCCCGCTGGTTTCGGGGACGTCGAGATGGACGTTTCCGGGGCCGCACATCTGCGCGAGCGCGGCGAAGAGACGGCTTGCCGTGTCCAGATTGTCGGCAAAGAGCGGGCCGACCTTGCAGCCGTCGCGGCATCGGCGCGCGACGCCGTATCCCGCAATTGCGCCGTCCTTGACCATGGCAAGCGCCATATGCGGCGGGCGCAGCCAGTGTTCCAGGAAGGACTGTCTCGGGCCGGGAAAGAAGCGGCGGTCATAGGCCAGTATGTCCGGCACGAGATCCGGCCCTATTGCGCAAATGTCACTGCCGACGGCTGCCGGAACATCCGGCAATCCGACGAACCGGATCGTCCGGTAGGCCGGTGCAAAACCCATGCTGCGGTAGTTGGCCTGCTGTTCGACGACGCCGTCGAGTCCGATCGTGCGGTTGCCGAGCCGCGCCATGCCGGCATCCCAGACCGCCTTGCCATGGCCCGCACCGCGCCTGTCCGGCCGGCAGATATAGAGGCCGATGAAGCCGAAATCGTCGCCATACGCCACAGCCGAAATGCCGGCCACCATCTCGCCTTCGACAAAGGCGCCGATGAAGCCCTGCGGGTCCGCTGCCTGGAACAGAGCGGCGTCGCCGAGGCCGGCATTCCAGCCTTCCTGCGCCGCCCAGTCGACAAGGGTTTCCACCTCTTCAAGTGCGAGTGTTCGGATCGTTCTGAGCATTTTCGATCACTCGGCGGCGCCAGGCGCGAAGGATTTCAACGCGCCATGATAAGACTTTGCCAACGGGCTTGCATAGGCGCCGCGCTTGGATGTCGTCAGGCCAAGGGCGATCAATGCCTCGGCCTGTTTCACGGCAGCGCCCACGCCGTCGATGACCGGAAGCCCGAATTCCCGCTGCAGCGCCGCCGCCAGATCGGCCATGCCGGCGCAGCCGAGCACGATCGCCTCGGCGCGATCCTCGTCGATGGCGCGCGCAATCTCGTTGCGCAGCCTGAGCAGTGCGTCGGACGCCGGATCTTCGAGGGCAAGAACCGGGATGTCGGCGGCGCGCACACGCGCGCGCCCTGCCATGCCATAGCGCTGCACCAACCCTTCGACCGGCACGCGCGAACGTCCGGTGGTGGTGACGACGGTGAAGCGCTGGGCGATGAACGAGGCCGTGCTGAGCGATGCCTCGCAGATGCCGATGACCGGAATGTTGGCCATGGCGCGCGCGGCATCGAGGCCGGTGTCGTCGAAGCAGGCGATGATCGCGGCCCCCGCGCCCGAGCGTTCACCGGCGGCGATCTCGACCAGCAGGCCGGGCACGGCAAGCGCTTCATCGTAATAGCCTTCGATCGACACCGGGCCCATCGTAGAGGTAACGGCAACAATCTTCGTCGATTGAGCAGCGACCGATCGGGCGGCGACCGCGATAGTCTCGGTCATGCTGGCGGTGGTGTTCGGATTGACGACGAGGATCTGCACGGTTAGGCGCGCTCGCGGCGGCGGCCGAGATAGACGATTGCGCCGAGCGTCAGCAAGATCACCAGGAAGGAAAACACGGTCGTCACGGTGCCCAGCGCATAGAGCACCGGCGTCGTGACATTCGTCGTCATGCCGTAGATTTCGAGCGGCAGCGTGTTGAAGGTGCCCGACGTCATCAGCGTGCGAGCAAACTCGTCATAGGAGAGGGTAAAACCAAACAGGCCGACGCCGATCAGGCTGGGTGCGATCATCGGCAGGACGACATGCGCGAAGGTTTGCCACGACGATGCTCCGAGATCGCGCGCGGCTTCCTCGTAGGCCGGCGAGAACCGATTGAAGACAGCAAACATAATCAGCACGCCGAAAGGCAAGGTCCAGGTCAGATGGGCGCCGAAAGCGGATGTGTACCAGGCGGGGCGGAAGCCGATCTGCTGGAAGACGACGCCAATGCCGAGACTGATGATGATCGAGGGCACGACCAAGCTGGCGACGGCCAGATAGAACAGTGCGGTTGCGCCGCGAAATTTCTGCCGGAAGGCAAGGCCGGCAAGGAGCGACACGGCGACAGTGACGACCATCACCATCAGGCCAAGGACGAGCGAGCGTTTGAAGCTGCCGCCGAAGTCGCCGACCGCCTGGCGCTCGAACAAATTGGCGAACCAGTGCAGCGACACGCCGTTCAGCGGAAATGTCAGACCGCCGTTCTCGCCCTGGAAAGAGAGGATCAGGATCGCCGAAAGCGGGCCGTAGAGGAACAACACGAAAAGACCGAAGAACGCCGCCAACACATAGAATTCGAGGGTGCGCTTGTCCTGGCTCATCGCCTCACAGCTCCTTGCGGATGTCGACGATGCGCAGGATGCCCGCGACCATCAGCAGCACCAGCACCAAGAGCACGACGGCGTTGGCGGCAGCTGCCGGATATTGCAGCAGCGACATCTGGTTCTTCATCATCAGCGCGACGGAGGCGCTCTGCCCGCCGGACATCACCTGCACCGTCGAGAAGTCGGCCATCACCAGGGTGACGACGAAAATGGTGCCGATCGCCATGCCGGGCTTGGCGAGCGGAATGACGACGTTCCACAGAACCTGCCAGCCGGAAGCACCGGCGTCGCGCGCGGCTTCTATCAACGACTTGTCGATGCGCATCAGCGTGTTGAAGATCGGCGTCACCATGAACAGCGTATAGAGATGCACCATGGCCAGCACCACGGCGAATTCGGAATAGAGCAGCCATTCGATCGGCTTCGGGATCAGCCCCATTTGCACCAGCGTCGAGTTGACCAGGCCATTGCGGCCAAGCACCGGAATCCACGAGATCATGCGGATGATGTTAGAGGTCAGGAACGGCACCGTGCAGACAAGGAACAGCACCATCTGCATGGCCGTGGTCCTGATATGGAAGGCAAGGAAATAGGCGACCCAGAAACCGATGAACAGCGTCAGCGCCCAGACGATGGCGGCGTATTTCAGCGTATTCAGGTAGGTTTTCCAGGTGACCCAGGAGCCGAGCGTGTCGGAATAATTGGTGGTCAGGAAATCCGGATACATCGCCGCGAAATCGTAATCCCAGAATGAGACCACGGCGATCATCAGAATTGGCAGCAGGAGGAACGCGCCGAGGATCAGCGCCAGCGGTGCCGCCTGGAGATAGGGTGCGACTCCGGCAAAGGAGCGCCTACGTCTGGCAGGCCTTGCAGACGTAACGTGCGTGGATTGTTCGAGCGCTACTGCCATCTATATCTCGGTCGAAGTCGGCGATGCGACTGAGGGGTGTGCCCTTCTCCCCCTGTGGGAGAAGGTGGCCGAGCGAAGCTCGATCGGATGAGGGGTGTTCCAGCTTGGCACCAACAGTGCTCCGTCCAGCACCCCTCAACCGTCTTGGCGCTGCGCGCCAATCTGCCTTCTCCCACAAGGGGAGAAGGCAGAGGGCATCAAGCAGCGATGAACTCGTTCCAGCGCTTCACCATGTAGCGGTCCTCGTCCATGACCGAGTTCCAGCAGGCGACCTTGCCCATGCGCTCTTCGAACGAGCCGCCGTCACGCACGGCGCCAGCCTTTTCCATGACCTTGCCGTCCGGCGACAGGATATCGCCCTTTGCCGGCTTGCCTTCGATCCAGTAGCCCCACTCGTCCTCGGACATGAACTTCTTGGCCGACACCATGTTGGCCGAGTAATAGCCCTGACGGTTGAGATAGCCGCCAACCCAGCCGGACGTGTACCAGTTGATGTATTCATAGGCGGCATCGAGTTCGGCGCCGGAGAGATGGGCTGCCAGGCCAAGCCCGCCACCCCAGGACCGGTAGCCTTCCTTGAGCGGCTGGAACCGGCACGCGATGCCCTTGGAGCGGACCGCGGCCACGGCCGGCGACCACATCGACTGGATTACGACTTCGCCTGAAGCCATCAGGTTGACGCTCTCGTCGAAGGATTTCCAGAAGGCGCGGAACTGGCCGGCTTGCTTGGCCTTGATCAGGAAGTCGATCGTCTTGTCGATCTCCTCCTTGGTCATGTTGCCCTTGTCGGCGTATTTGATGTTGCCCGTTGCCTCCATGATCATCGCCGCATCCATGATGCCGATCGACGGGATGTTGAGGATGGCGGTCTTGCCCTTGAAGGCCGGATCCATGATGTCGGCCCAGGTGGTGATATCGCGGCCGACGAGGTCGGGGCGGATGCCGAGCGTATCGGCATTGTAGATCGTCGGCACCATGGTGAACCAGTTGGTCGGCGCCTTGGCGAAGACCTTGCTGTCCTGCGCCTCGACGTAACCGACGGTATGCGGCGCGGTGCCCTGGGCAATGACGCTGTCCGGCGTCAGCTTGCCGGTTTTGAACAGCGGCACCAGCTCGTCGTAATATTTCAGCTTGCTGACATCCATCGGCTGCAGGACGCCTGTCGGGAACACCTTCTTGCAGATCCAGTATTCGATGTCGGCGATGTCGTAGCTGTCGGGCTGCGTCACAGCGCGCTGCGCGGCGGCGTCGGAATCGGTTGCTGTCATCTCCAGCGTGATGCCGAGGTCGGCCTTGCACTTGTCGGCGATGGCATTGAGGTTGGATACGCCGGTGCCGAACTGGCGCAGCGTGATGTTCGATTGCGCCCAGATGGTCGGAAAGCCTGATATGGCGCCGGAACCGGCGGCGAAACCGACGGCGGCGGCACCTGTCTTGAGCAGCGAACGTCGCGATATTCCAGTCTTCTTGTCGGTGGTGTTGGTCATGTTCAGTTCCCCTGTTTTGGTTGGTTATGCTGGATTTCAGGAATCGAGACGGCCAAGGACGATCGCGTCCTCGGCGTCCCAGGCGATCGGCACTGCGTCGCCGACGGCAACCGGCCTGGCGAAGAAGCTGGTGTCGTCGACGATCACCGTGAAATCCTCGATGCCGGCGCCGTTGACTGAGAGCTTCACGGTCGAACCGCGGTACTCGACGTTTGCAATAATGCCGGTGAAGCCGAGCCCGGCTGCCGGCGGCTCGCCGATGCGCACGTGGTCGGTGCGAATGGCGATGTCGATGGGTTCCCCGGTCTCCCTGCCCTGCCCGCTGGCGGCGAGCGTGACGCCGCCGGGCACATCGAAAACGACCATGCCGTCGCGACTGCCGGCGACGCGCCCGGAGATGACATTGTGGTCGCCCATGAAACGAGCGACGAAGGCCGTGGCCGGCCGCTCGAACACCGTGCGAGGGTGCGCCGCCTGCTCGATACGGCCGTCGTTCATCACCACGATCAGGTCGGCCAGCGCCATCGCCTCTTCCTGGCTGTGGGTGACGTGGACGAAAGTGATGCCGAGCGACGTCTGCAGCTTCTTCAGTTCGGCTCGCATGCGGATCTTCAGGAAAGGATCGAGCGCCGAAAGCGGTTCGTCGAGCAACAGCGCCTCGGGATCGGTGATCAAGGCGCGCGCAAGGGCAACGCGCTGCTGCTGCCCGCCGGAAAGCTGCGCCGGGCGGCGGCTGGCATAGGCCTCCATCTGCATCAGCTTCAGCATGTCGAGCGCCTTGGCGCGGCGCTCCTCCTTGCCGACGCCTTTCATCTTCAGGCTGAAGGCGACGTTGTCGATCAGGTCGAGATGCGGAAACAGTGCGTAGGACTGGAACATCATGGCAGTGCCGCGCCTGGCCGGCGGCAGGTCGGTGACCACTGTGTTGCCGAGACGCACGTCGCCACTCGATATGCTCTCGTGCCCGGCGATCATGCGCAGCGTCGAGGTCTTGCCACAGCCGGACGGACCGAGCAGGCAGCAATAGGTTCCGGCAGGGATTTTCAGGCTGATGCCTTCGACGGCAGTCGTCGCGCCATAGACTTTCGAAACGGACACAATGTCGATTTCGGCGGCTTTGGACATCCAGCTTCCCCTTTGGTCGGATTAGCCAAAGCATCATGCGTGCCAGTTGCGCACCGCCGCACCAACTGACTGAATCCTCGAAGAAATCAGGGCCGCCTCTATGTAGCTGCCGATACGTCGGCCTTGTGCAATGCACAAATTATAGGCGATTGCCGCCGATCTCCGCAAAGATCGTATGCAATCTTTTTCATCTCTGTATTCACTTTGTCTCTCGTCCAAGCGATGCGATTCAGGGTAGAAGAAGGCAGGACCACTGCCATGAACATTGCCGACCAGACCTTCCCTGCTATCGAGGCCGCCAACGAGGATCGCGCGCAGGCGATCCGCGACCAGTTGCGCGACGCGATCGTCGATCGCCGGCTGGCGCCGGGAACAAAGCTTTCCGAAGGCGAAGTCGGCACGCTGTTCGATGTCAGCCGCACCGTGGCGCGTGCCGCACTGCAGATGCTTTCCTTCGAGGGATTGGTGCGCACCGAGCGCAATCGCGGCGCCTTCGTCGCCAATCCGTCGCCGGAGGAAGCGCGGCAGGTTTTTGCTTCGCGCCGGCTCATCGAACCAGGCATCGCGATCGCCGCCGCCGGACGGATGACGCCGGCGCATGTCGCCGCGTTCAAGGCCCAGCTCGACGAAGAAGGCCGTTTCATCGCCGAACGCGGACCGAACGCAAGGCGATCGGAGATCAAGGCGTCGGGGGATTTTCACCTGCTTCTGGCGTCGGTCGCGGGAAACGTCATCCTGCAGCGCTTCATGGAGGAATTGGTCGCTCGTTCATCGCTGGTGATCGCACTCTATGGCCGCTCGGGCATCTCGAGCTGCGGCCACAACGAACACACGCAGATCCTCGAGGCGCTGGAAAATGGCAATGCCGAACGCGCCAGCGCGCTGATGCTGCACCACATCGACCATATCGAGGCCGACCTCGATTTGCGCGTCAGGAGCGGCCCGGCACTCAGGCAGGCGCTCGAGTTCTGAGGTCACTTCAACGCACGATCCTCACGCACATCGGCGTGCCGATGTCGATGGATCGGCCGGTATCGGTCAGCCGGCCGGTTGCGGCATCACGGGCGAAAATCGAGATGCGGTCGGCATTCTGGTTGGCCGAGAACAGATGGCCGCCCGAAGGCGTCAGGGCCAGGTTGCGCGGCGTGGCGCCCCCGCAAGGCGTATAGCCCACAAGGGCAAGTCTGCCGTTTTGCTGGTCGACCGAAAACACGGCGATGCTGTCATGGCCGCGGTTGGAGCCATAGAGGAAGCGGCCGTCGGGCGAGATCTGGATGTCGGCGCAGTGATTGCCGTCGCGCGCCTCGGGCGGCACCGCCGGCTTACTGTCGATCACCGTAAGCTTGCCTGATGCTTCGTCCAGCGCCAGCGAGACAACCGTCGAATCCAGCTCGTTCATGACGAACACGAAGCGACCGCCCGGATGCAGTGCGAGATGGCGCGGACCCGCGCCTGGCGCAAGCGCCGACTCGGCGAGCTTCGTCAGGCTGCCGTCTGAGCCGATGCGATAGGACACCAGCCGGTCGATGCCGAGGTCGGCGACGATCGCCATGCCGCCGGCAACCGTCTCGGTTACGCTATGGGCATGCGGCCGCTCCTGGCGGGCAGGATCTGGTCCGGTCCCGCTATGGGCAATGCTCGACAACGGCGCTGTCAGGCCGCCATCCTCGCGCAGCCCCAAGACCACGACCGAGCGATCGGGGCCGCCCTCGCCCATGCCGTAATTGGCGACCAGCAGCTTGGTCCCGTCGCGCGTGATGGTGTTATGCGCCGTGATGCTGCCCAGCGTCGGCTGCTTGTTGATGTAGGACAGCGTGGCGGTCTGCCTGTCGAAACGGTAGGCCGAGACAACCCCTTCGCGCCAGGTGAACACTTCGGAGTTGGCGTAGACGTGGGAGCCGTCCGGCGTCACCGACAGGAAGGTCGGATTGTCGATGTCTTCCGTCTCGGCCAGTTTCTTTGTCTCCAGCGTCCCCTCGTCGAAACTGTAGACGCCCAGCCCGACGCCGCGCGCGCCCTGAAAATAGGGGGCGTCGCGATTGAGGCTGCCGACGAAAACCAGACAGGCATTCTGCATCACTTCCTCCCACGTTCCGCCGGCATTGGCCGCGACGGAGCCGCCAAAATTTCACCGAGACTCGCTTGCATCACAACCCCATATGTGAAAATACTATTCACAAAAGAAGATTGACGGGAGGATCGATCATGCATTTCGCTGGTCTGCGGCGCGCCCTGATGGACGATTCCCGCTCCCAGAGGAAGTCGTCATGAGCGGTTTCGCGCCAACCGTGGGCGTGGCATCGACACACCCCGCCAACATGCCTAGGGATCACGCCGATCTTCCGGTCTGGAACGCGGAGAACTGGTTCTACGAAGACTGGCCGGTCGGCCAAAAGATCCGCTCGCTGCGCAGGACCATTGCCGAGGGCGACAGCCATCTTTTCAACGCGCTGGTGCTCGATATCCATCCTTACGTGCAGGACCAGATGTTCGCCGAAACAGAAGGCATCTTCGGCAAGCGCCTGGTCGCCGGCGCCTTCGTGTTCTCGGCCGGGCTCGGCCTCGTTGCCACCAACTGCATCAACGCTTTTTCCTATGGCTACGACAAATTGCGCTTCATCAAGCCGGTGTTCATCGGCGACACGATCTATTCGATCCGCTCCAATCTCGACAAGAAACCCAAATACAAGGAGATGGGGCTGATCCGCGCCAGCTATGAAGTCTTCAAAGGTGAAGGAGAGCTTGTGCTTTATTGCGAGCACCTGCAGACGGTGAAGTACCGCAATCCGGCCGATTTCGCCGGCAAGACGGAGAAATAGGCAATGGCTGCCATTGCCGAACTGCCGCTGACCGGGCTCATCGTTGTGGATATGAGCCAGTTCTTGTCCGGCCCCTACTGCTCGCTCAGACTGCTCGACCTCGGCGCTCGCGTCATCAAGATCGAACGGCCGGATGGCGGCGACCTGTCGCGCCGTCTCTATCTCAGCGACACCGAGATCGGCGGCGATTCCACTATCTTCCACGCGATCAACCGCGCCAAGGAAAGCTTTGCCATCGACTTGAAGGACGAGGCCGACCTTGCGGCACTGCGCGGCCTGCTGGCCAGGGCCGACGTGCTGATCCAGAATTTTCGGCCCGGCGTCATCGAACGACTGGGCCTCGACTTTGAGGCGGTGCGCAAGATCAATCCGCGCCTGGTCTATGCCTCGATCAGCGGCTACGGCGAGGAAGGCCCATGGGTCAAGCGGCCCGGGCAGGATCTGCTGGCGCAGGCCCGCTCCGGCGTCATGTGGCTGAACGGCGACGAGGACCAGGGGCCGGTGCCCTTCGGCCTGGCGATCGCCGACATGCTGGCGGGTTCGGCCGCCGCGCAAGGCATCCTCGCCGCACTGGTGCGGCGCGGTGTGACCGGCAAGGGCAGCCATGTCGAGACCAGCCTGCTCGAAGCGCTGGTCGACTTCCAGTTCGAGGTGCTGACCACGCATCTCAATGACGGGCGCCGGCTGCCGCGGCGGTCGAGCTTCCGCAGCGCACACGCCTATCTGTCGGCGCCCTATGGCGTCTATCCGGCCAAGGACGGCTATCTGGCGATCGCCATGACGCCGATCTCGAAACTCGCCGATCTCCTCGGGCTCGAGGAGCTTGCGCCCTACCGCGATCAGCCGTCGACCTGGTTCACTGCCCGCGACGAGATCAAAGCGATCATCGCGCAAAAAATCGCGACGAAAACGGTCGACGAGTGGCTTGCCATCCTCGAGCCTGCCGACATCTGGTGCGCCAAGGTTTTGACCTGGCCGGAAATGATGGCCAGCGAAGGCTTCCAGGTTCTCGACATGCTGCAGACGGTGACGCGCGAGGATGACGTTTCGATCCTTACCACGCGCTCGCCGCTCACGGTCGACGGCATCCGCGCCAAGGTCGAGCGGGCCGCGCCACGCATCGGCGAGCACAGCGCAAAAATCCGCGCGGAGTTCGGGCTGTGAGCGACGTCATGCTCAAAGGCATGACCTGGAGCCATCCGCGCGGCTATGACCCGATGGTCGCCTGTTCGGCGCTGTGGAAGGAACGGACCGGCGTCACTATCGAATGGGACAAGCGCTCGCTGCAGGATTTCGAATCCTTCCCGGTCGAGGAACTGGCGCGTACCTATGATCTGATCGTCATCGACCATCCGCATGTCGGCCAGATCACCGCCGAGAACTGTCTGACGCCGCTCGATGTCGCCGGCCGGGAAGCCGAACGTAAAGCACTTGCGGCGGGCAGCGTCGGCCGATCCTATGCCAGCTACAACTGGCAGGGCCGGCAGTGGGCGTTTCCGATCGACGCGGCCAGCCAGGTGCAGGCGTGGCGGCCCGACATGCTCTCGGCTGCGCCGGCGAGATGGGCCGATGCGCTCGATCTGGCGCGGCAGGGCCGCGTGTTGTTGCCGCTCAGGCCGCCGCATTCGCTGATGGTGTTCTACACGCTCGCCGGTAATCTCGGCCGGCCCGCCGGTGAAGGCCCGGGCGACCATGTGGATCCTGCAATCGGCAAGCAGGTTTTCGAGATGATGCGCGAGATCGCGGCGCTCGTCGACCCGGCCTGTCTTGGCACGGACCCGATCGCGGTTCTGGAGCAAATGGCCGGATCGGGATCGCGGATCGCCTGTGCGCCGCTGATCTATGGCTATGTCTCCTACGCCATCGCCGGATTCCGGCCCAGCCGCGTTATTTTCGCCGATATCCCTGCTGCGGGCAATGTCGGTCCGATCGGCTCGGCGCTCGGCGGGACCGGCATCGCCGTGTCGGCCTTTTCGAAGGCCAGGCGGGCGGCCATCGACTTCGCTTACTGGATCGCCAGCGGTGACGTGCAGCGCGGCCCTTATGCCTCGGCCGGCGGCCAGCCCGGCCATGCGGCAGCCTGGGCGAATGCCGCCGTCAACGCCGCCAGCGGCAATTTCTACAAGGACACCCGAGCCACGCTCGAAGGTGCCTGGGTCAGGCCGCGGCACGACGGCTACATGGCCTTCCAGCAGGCGGCGTCAGATCGCATCAATCTTGGCCTGAGCGAAAGGCACAATGCCGCTCGCGTCGTTGCCGATCTCAATCGCCTGTTTCGGGAGAGCCTTTCGACGCAGGTGTCCGGCGTTTCCGGCGGAGGAGCCTGAAACAACCGAACGGAGGAGAACATGAACAGGCTGATCCGCGGCCTTATGGCCGCAACCGCACTTGCATCGCTCACGACCATAGCCTGCGCTCAAGACGTTTCGGGCGTGATCGCTGGATTGCCGACCGAACTGAAGGCGCGATATGACGGCGCGCCGCAGAAGGTGCTGCCGTCGGCCTGGGCGGCACCTGGCCTGGTCATCGTGCTCCTGGTTTCGCTCTACGGTCGCGAGCGGCGCGTGTCGGCGACCATCTGAGGCCGTCTATTCGTTTTAGCCGCATTTGTGCGACGCCAAGTGATTCCGCTTGGCTGCAAAATGCTCTACCAACTCCACAGCCGCTTGGCGTTGCCTGACAGCAGTTTTTGCCGCTCATCGTCGCTGGCACCACTGAGCAGCGCATGCGTCGCCGCCACCCAGGTCGCAAGCCCGCCGCCGAGCGTGCAGACCGGCCAGTCGCTGCCCCAGACGACGCGATCCCAGCCGAAGCATTCGATGCTGTGCTCGACATAGGAACGCAGCGTTTCGACAGTCCAGGATCCAGCATCCGCATAGGCGACCACACCGGAAATTTTGCCGGCGACGTTCGGGCGCCGCGCGATCTCCGCCATGTGCTCGCGCCAGGGGTGCTCGGCACCGCCCTTGATGTCGGGCACGCCGCAATGGTCGAGCACGAACTGCACATCCGGCGCGAGGTCGGCGAGTACGATCGCCTTGGGGATCTGGTGCGGCAGGACGACGAGGTCGAAGGTCAGGCCGCTGCCGGCAAGCCGCTTGATGTTTTCACGAAACAGCGCGCCTTCCGACAGTTCATCCGGCATGACGTGCAGCACACGCCGAAAGCCCTTGACGAAAGAATCTTCACGCTGGCGCTCGAGATAGCCGGCAAAGCCCGGCTCTTCCGGACGGCAGGAGGCGATTGCACCGCGTAGCAGGCTGCCCTTCTGCTGCGACAGCGTTTTCACATGGCTGGTCTCGGCCTCGATGTCGGCAGGATCGACATCGACCTCCATGTGCAATGCGCCCTCGATGCCGGCGCGGCGGGCCTGGACTGCATATTCGTCGTAGGAGAAATCGCGGTTGAGCGCCGGCACGCCGGCCAGCCAGGGATAGCGCAGCGCGGACTGGTCGATCAGGTGCAGATGAGTGTCGAAGATCATGGTGGCGCGCTCCTCCTTGGCGACTTCGCGATCATCTCACGGAGAAATTCTTCATTCAAATAAGAATTCATCGCGATTGCTTGACGGTCGATCCCGCCAGTTGGGACAGCTTTTCGGTCGCTGCCAGCAGCAGCTCAATCGTCCTCGTAATGTCGGGCGCCTTGGGTGCGTTGACCAGGGTTATGTAGGGGATCGACAGCGCGGCGATCGCCCTGCCGTCCGAGCCAAGAACCGGTGTCGACAGGTTGAAGACACCGGCGGTCTGCATCGATGCCATCATCTCGTAGCCGCGTTCCCGGATCTGGTCGAGGCGGGCAAAGAACTCCGGCGATTGCGGCGGCTTGTCGGTGCTGCGCAGATGTTCTGAGATCATCATCTGCCGCTCTTCCGGCGGGCGGAACGCCAGCAGCACATGGCCGGAGCCGGTGTCGAACAGGCTGATATGCGAACCGACGCGGATCGAGATGCCCCAGTAATCCGGCGCTTCCTGCTGGGCAATCACCACGGCGGAGCCGCGATCGAAGACGACCAGCTGATTTGCCTGCTGTGTGGTCTCGGCCAGCTCGCGCATCAGCGGCGTCGCATAGGAAACCAGCCGTCGCACCGGCGCGTGCAGCTGCGCCAGACCAAACAGCTTGAGCGTCAGCGAGTAACGGTCACCATCCGGCCGCGTGACATAGCCGCGCCGCACCAGCCGGTCCAGCATGCGATAGAACTCGTTCGGGCTGCGGTCGAGCTTCTTGGCGATTTCCGCCTGCGTCAGGCCGCCATCGACACCGGCCAGCAGCTCGAGGATGTCGAGCCCCTTGTCCAGCGCTGGGGCTCGATAGCGGTCGTCTTCCTCGTCCTCTGCCATTCCGCCTCTCCAGTGAATTGCATTTTTCATATACGCATAACGGTATTGCTTCCGAAAGAACTTTCGGCTTGACGATCGCATGAATGTTTTGTTTGTATATGAATGAAGCTGCCGATCGACCTCACTACGCGATCGATGCAGGCTCTTGGGAGGATACCAATGACGAAACTGTTCTGCGGCCTGTCGGCCGGCGTAACGCTGCTCGCACTTGGTGCGAGTGCTGCCCTTGCTGCCGACCTGCCAGGCAAATTCGACGGCGTCACCATCGACGCCAAGCTGATCGGCGGCCAGCAATATGAAGGGCTCTACGCGCGCATCGGCGAATGGGAAAAACTGACCGGCGCCAAGGTCAACGTGATCTCGAAGAAAAACCACTTCGAGCTCGACAAGGAAATCAAGTCGGACATCGCCTCCGGCAGCATCAACTGGTGCGTTGGGTCGAACCACTCGTCCTTCGCGCCGCAGTATCCTGATATCTACACCGACCTCAACAAGCTGCTGCCGAAGGAGGAGATCGACGCCTTCGTGCCGTCGACGATCAAGGCCTCGACGCTCGACGGCAAGCTGGTGATGCTGCCGCGCGCGCAGTTCGACGTGTCGGCGCTCTATTACCAGAAGAGCCTCTACCAGGACGAAGCCAAGAAGGCCGCCTACAAGGCCAAGTACGGCAAGGAGCTGACACCGCCCGACACCTGGGACGAGGTCGCCCAGCAGGCGGAATTCTTCGCCAGCCCGCCCGATTTCTACGGCACCCAGTTCGCCGGCAAGGAAGAGGCGATCAACGGCCGGTTTTACGAGATGCTCATCGCCGACGGCGGCGAATACCTCGATAAGGATGGCAAGCCGGCCTTCAACTCGGAAGCCGGCGTGCACGCACTCGACTGGTTCGTCAATCTCTACAAGGCCAAGGCGGTGCCGGCCGGCACCACCAACTATCTGTGGGACGATCTCGGCCAGGGCTTTGCCTCAGGCACCGTCGCCATCAACCTCGACTGGCCGGGCTGGGCAGGCTTCTTCAACGATCCGAAGTCGTCCAAGGTCGCCGGCAATGTCGGGGTGAAGGTGGCGCCGAAGGGATCGGCCGGCATTCGCACCGGCTGGTCGGGGCACCACGGATTTTCGGTCACTGAAAGCTGCGCCAGCAAGGAGGCTGCGGCGTCGCTGGTCTGGTTCCTGACCAATGAGGACAGCCAGAAGCTGGAGGCGGCAAGCGGCCCACTGCCGACCCGCACGGCGGTGTGGGACTGGGACATCCAGCAGGCGGCAAGCGATCCCTATAAGAAGGAAGTGCTGGCGGCTTTCCAGGAAGAGGCAAAGCACGCTTTTGCCGTGCCGCAGACACCTGAATGGATCGAAATCTCCAACGCCGTCTATCCCGAATTGCAGGCCGCCATCCTTGGCGACAAGACCTCCAAGCAGGCGCTGGACGACGCTGCCGCCAAGGCCACCCAGATCCTCGAGGACGCAGGCAAGCTTTGATCATTCAACCAAGGGGGGCGCCGCGCTCATTGAAGAGCGGCGCCCCGAACTTTTTTCGAACCATGCGCAACACGCTTTGTCTTGATCCCAGCTCGCCAATGGCGGCCTTCGGTGTCCGGGCACCAACCAGAACCGGATCGCCATGAAAGGCTGGAGACCTTCGCCGCCATTGCTGCTCCTGCTGCCGGCGGTGATCGTGCTGGCGGCGGTGGTGATGGTGCCGCTGCTGCTGTCGCTCTATTCCAGCTTCACGCCGTTCCGGCTGACCAAGCCGGAAACGTTCTGGGTCTTCATCGGCGCGCGCAATTACGTCGCCATCCTGACCAGCCGCGCTTTCTGGGTCGCCTTTGCCCGCACCGTGGTGCTGCTGACGGTGGCGCTCAACCTGGAAATGCTGATCGGGCTCGGGCTGGCGCTGCTGGTGGAAAAGGCATCGCGCGGCCAGCGGGTTCTGCGCACCATCATGATGTTTCCGATGATGTTTTCGCCGATCCTGGTCGGCTTCCAGTTCAAATTCATGTTCAACGACAATATCGGCCTGGTGAACAACGCCCTGCAGGGGCTCGGCCTGACCGACCGCGCCATCCCGTGGCTGATCGACGGCAATCTCGCCTTCATCGCCATCCTAACCGCCGAGATCTGGTCGTCGACCTCGGTGTTCGCGATCCTGATCCTTGCCGGGCTGCTGGCGATGCCGCGCGAACCGGTCGAGGCGGCGCGCGTCGACGGCTGCACACCGTGGCAGACATTCCGCTATGTCACCTGGCCGTTCATCATGCCGTTTGCCTTCATCGCCATGACCATCCGCTCGCTCGACGTCGCGCGCGCCTATGACATCGTCAAGATCATGACCGACGGCGGTCCTGCCGGCCGCACCGAACTCGTCTGGACGCTCGTCGCCCGCATTGCCTATGGCGATGCCCGGATGGGAATGGCCAATGCCATGGCCTATTTCTCCATCCTGCTGTCGATCCTGTTCACCGTCTATTTCTACCGCAAGCTCGCCGCGGCGCGCACGCAGATCGCGGCGGAGTGGTGAGGATGGACCAGAACAGCCTGCATCGCGTCGGCAACAAAGCGCTCGGCATCGTTCACGGCATCGGACTGTTCCTGGCCATGCTGGTCATCTGCCTGCCCGGCATCTGGATCGTGCTGTCGTCGCTGCGGCCGACCGTCGAGATCATGGCCAAGCCGCCGGTGTGGATCCCGCAGCAACTCTCGCTCGATGCCTACACAGCCATGTTCAGCGGCGTCGGCCAGGGCGGCATTCCGGTGCTCGACTACTTCCGCAATTCGCTGATCATCTCGGTGACCTCGACGGTGATCGCCATCGTTATCGGCATGGCCGGCGGCTATGCCTTTGCGCGCTACCGCTTTCGCGCCAAATCGGCGATGTTCCTTGGCCTGATGCTGACGCGCACGGTGCCTGGCATTGCGCTGTCGCTGCCGCTGTTCTTCGTCTTTGCGCGGCTCGGCATCATCGACACGCATTTCGGGCTGATCCTGGTCTATGTCGCGCTCAACGTGCCCTTCACCGTTTGGCTGATCGACGGCTTTTTCCGCCAGGTGCCGAAAGACCTCGCCGAGGCGGCGCAGATCGACGGCTGCACGCGCTGGCAGGCCTTCTGGCAGGTCGAGTTTCCGTTGGCCGGGCCGGGCATCGCCTCGGCCGGCATCTTTGCCTTCCTCACCTCCTGGAACGAGTTCGCGCTCGCCTCGCAGCTGACGCGCTCGATCAACTCCAAGACCCTGCCGGTCGGCCTGCTCGACTATACGGCCGAATTCACCATCGACTGGCGCGGCATGTGCGCGCTGGCCGTGGTTATGATCATACCGGCGCTCACGCTTACCTTCATCGTCCAGAAACATCTCGTCGGCGGCCTCACTTCCGGCGCGGTGAAAGGCTGACATGGCAACTGTATCGCTCAAGAAACTCACCAAGAGCTATGGTCCGGTGGCGGTCGTGCACGGCATCGACCTAGAGGTCGCCGACCGCGAGTTCATCGCGCTGGTCGGGCCGTCCGGCTGCGGCAAGTCGACGACCCTGCGCATGATCGCCGGCCTCGAGGCGATCAGCGACGGGATCATCGAGATCGGCGGCCGCATGGTCAACGACCTGCCGCCGCGCTCGCGCAACATCTCGATGGTGTTCCAGTCCTACGCGCTCTATCCCCATATGACGGTGCGCGAAAACCTCGGCTTCTCGCTGAAGATAGCCGGCGCCGCGAAGGAAGAAATGGACCGTCGCGTAGCCGAAGCGTCCGGCATTCTCGGCCTCGACCAGTTGCTCGACCGCCGGCCGTCGCAGCTGTCGGGCGGACAGCGCCAGCGCGTCGCCATGGGTCGCGCCATCGTGCGCGATCCCGACGTCTTCCTGTTCGACGAGCCGCTTTCCAATCTCGATGCCAAGCTTCGGACGCAGATGCGCACCGAGATCAAGAAACTGCATGCCAAGGTCCGGTCGACGGTGATCTACGTCACCCACGACCAGGTCGAAGCGATGACATTGGCCGACCGCATCGTCATCATGCGTGACGGGTTCATCGAGCAGGTCGGCTCACCCGACGAGGTCTTCCGCCGGCCGCAGACACGCTTCGTGGCCGGCTTCATCGGCTCGCCGCCGATGAATTTGCACGAGGCTGACGTCGACGACGGACAGCTGCTGTTCGCCAGCGGCGAGAGACTGCCTCTGCCCAGCCAGTTCAAGGCCAATGTCGGTACCGGCGACAAGGTCGTCTTCGGCCTCAGGCCCGACGACATCTATCCGACGGGACACGGCATCAGCTCCGGCGAAGAGGTCGACGTCCACCAGGTGGAACTGCCGGTGACCGTCACCGAACCGCTTGGCAACGAGACGCTGGTGTTTGCCGAATTCAACGGCAGCGACTGGGTATCCCGCATGCTCAATCCAAAGCCGCTCAGGGCCGGAGACCGGGTCAGGATGAGCCTGGACCTGTCGCAGGCCCATCTGTTTTCTGCCGAAACGGGCAAAACATTGCGAGGTTAAAATCATGGCAAAGATCGAGAAAGTCGAACTGCGCATGGTCGACTTGGTGCCGAAGGTCAAGCGCACCGATGCCATCCAGAGTTTTGTCAGCCAGGAAACACCGATCGTCACCATCACCGACGCCGACGGCGCCGTCGGCACCGGCTACAGCTACACGATCGGCACCGGCGGCTCGTCGGTGATGCGGCTCCTGGCCGACCACCTTGCACCGCGGCTGATCGGCCGCGACGCCGACATGATCGAGGCGATCTGGCACGAGCTGGAGTTCGCCACCCATGCCACGACGATCGGCGCGATCACGGCAATCGCGCTGGCGGCCATCGACACTGCGCTTTGGGATCTGCGGGCGAGGAAGCAAAACCTGCCGCTGTGGAAGGTTGCCGGCGGCGCCAAGGACCGCTGCCCGCTCTACACCACCGAAGGCGGCTGGCTGCATATCGAAACCGAGGCACTGGTCGAGGATGCGCTGGCCGCCAAGGCCAAGGGGTTTCGCGGCTCGAAGGTCAAGATCGGCAAGCCGCACGGTTCCGAGGATCTTGCCCGGCTGACGGCGGTGCGCCGGGCGGTTGGAGACTCCTACGAGATCATGACCGACTGCAACCAGGGCCTTTCTGTCGACGAGGCGATCCGCCGGGCCGAGCGCTTGCGTGAACTCGACCTCGCCTGGATCGAGGAACCGCTGCCGGCCGACGACATTGACGGCCATGTGCGGCTGTCGAGTGCCACATCGACGCCGATCGCCATCGGCGAGTCGCTCTATTCGATCCGGCATTTCCGCGAATATATGCAAAAGGGCGCGTGTTCGATCGTGCAGGTCGATGTCGGTCGCATCGGCGGCATCACGCCGTGGCTGAAGGTGGCGCATGCGGCCGAGGCGTTCGACATACCGGTCTGCCCGCATTTCCTGATGGAACTGCATGTCAGCCTGACATGCGCCGTTCAGAACGGCAGATATGTCGAGTATATTCCCCAGCTCGACGAGCTGACCGGCAAGAAAATGCGTATCGAGGACGGGCACGCGCTGGCGCCGGACGAGCCCGGCATCGGCATCGACTGGGACTGGGACGCGATCAAATCGAAGAGCATCGCGGAATTCACCGTGGCGATAGTGAAATAGGAGGCGGACATGCAGCGAATGGGAATGGTGCTCGGTCTCAAGCCGGAGAAAGTCGCCGAGTATGTGCGGCTTCACGCTGCCGTCTGGCCGGACGTCCTCAAGATGATTTCCGCCTGCAACATCAAGAATTATTCGATCTATCTGAGGGAGCCGGAGCACCTTTTGTTCAGCACCTTCGAGTACCACGGCACCGACTATGCCGCCGACATGGCGAAGATGGCTGCCGATCCCACGACGCAGGAATGGTGGGCGCTGTGCATGCCATGCCAGGAGCCGCTGCCGACCCGCAAGGAGGGCGAGTGGTGGGCGCCGATGGACGAAGTCTTCCATTATGACTGATGACATTTTCGATCCTGCCTCGCTTTCCCAGGCCTGGGCACAACCGTCAAAGCCCAGGCCGATCGTGATTTTCGGCGCCGGCTCGATCGTCGGCGATGCGCATTTGCCGGCCTATGGGCAAGCCGGTTTCCCGGTTGTCGGGCTTTTCGACCCCGACCTGGCCAAGGCGGAAAAACTGGCGCAGAAATGGGGCGTCACCGCTTACCGGTCGGTCGAGGAAGCTGCGTCAATCGATGACGTCGTCTTCGATCTGGCGACGCCGCCGGCCCACCACACCGGCGTGCTCAGTGCGCTGCCCGATGGTGCGGTGGCGCTGATCCAGAAGCCGATGGGCAGCGACCTCACCGAGGCGACCGAGATCCTCGAAATCTGCCGCTCAAAAAACCTCAGGGCCGCTGTGAATTTCCAACTCCGTTTTGCGCCGATGATGCTGGCGCTGAAGGATGCGATCGCCAAGGGCTGGTTGGGCGAAGTGGTCGATTTCGACGCATGGCTGGCGCTGGCGACACCCTGGCAGCTCTGGGAATTCCTGTTACAGGCGCCGCGTGTCGAGATCGCGATGCATTCGATCCATTATCTCGACCTGATCCGGCAATTGCTCGGCGATCCCAAGGGGGTTCACGCCAAGACACTCGGCCACCCCGGCCATAAGGTTGCGCAAACGCGCACCAGCGCGATCCTCGACTATGGCGACACCGTGCGCTGTGCGCTGTCGATCAACCACGATCACAAATTCGGTCGAAAACACCAGGCCTGCGAATTCCGCATCTGCGGCACCGAGGGCGCCGCTTACCTCAAATTAGGCGTCAACCTCGACTATCCGCGCGGCGAGCCGGACATTCTCGAAATCTACCCCAAGGGCGGCAAGGATTGGATTGCGGTTCCACTCGTCGGCTCATGGTTTCCGGACGCCTTTGCCGGCCGCATGGCCAATGTCCAGCGCTACGCGTCGGGCGAGGACGCCGAGCTTGTCAGTTCCGTCGAGGACGGCTGGAGCACCATGGCGCTGGTCGAAGCCGCCTATCAATCGAGCGCGGCGCCGGCAACACCGATAGCGGCGAGGCCCTGACATGGAGCAGACGATCTACTTCGAGGACTACCAGATCGGCTCGTCGCGCACGACCAGCGGGCGCACCATCACGGAGACCGATTTCGTCGTCCATGCCGGCCATACCGGCGATTTCTTTCCCCACCACATGGACGCCGAGTTCATGAAGACGACGCCGTTTGGCCAGCGCATCGCCCACGGCACGCTGGTCTTTTCGGTCGGCGTCGGGCTGACGGCAAGCGTCGTCAACCCGGTTGCCTTCTCCTATGGCTACGACAGGCTGCGCTTCATCAAGCCGGTGTTCATCGGCGATACGATCCGGACCCGCACCACCATCTCGGCCAGGGAAGACGACCCGAAGCGACCCGATTCAGGCCGGGTCGTCGAGCGCTGCGAGGTGATCAACCAGCATGGCGACGTGGTGTTGGTCGCCGACCACATCTACATCGTCGAGCGTCGCGACAAGCCGAGCCGAGCCTCGACGGATGGCGCTGAAACCTAAAGACAAAAAACCCGCCTTGCGACGGGTCCTCGGTGCGAATCAGCACCATACGCGAATTAGAGCGGCGGACTTTCATGTGAGTCCATAGCCTGCGGCAGTGAAGTAGTTTCTGCATTCTGTTGGAGAGAAGAGATTGCAGATATCGCCAATGGCCTGCCACAGGGCGTCGATGGTTCTGATGGCCTTTGCGCGCAGATGCGCCTTGAGCTTGGCGAAGGCCATTTCGATCGGGTTGAGATCGGGGCTGTAGGGCGGCAGGAAGAGCAGCCATGCGCCTCTGGCCCGGATGGCTGCCTCGGCGGCCGGACTCTTGTGGGCAGCGAGAT